>JAUVQD010000011.1 GCA_030598355.1 Actinomycetes bacterium | reverse complement strand
TTAGAGCCGAAAAGAGGATCGCATATTTGGTCACCAATCTTTGTAAATAGATCGCATCTATACTCATAGCAACTAAAACCTTTTACTTCCTTCGGAGGATTCTTCTTTATCATTTGGGGTGTGTCTTCTGACATGCGGATATAATCTGGCACATATGAATGCGGACAATATGGGTTTGTCGGTATCATCGATATTTACGAATCAAACCACATCACCATGCGCTTACCTCAACTGTTTTGCTAGTAGAAATCTTCCAAATAGGTATTAACTTAATTGTTTTTGTTTCGGGAGCAATGGGTTGGACGAAAACGCACCTTTAAACCTAACATCGTTCTTCCTTTGTGACAAGAGAACAGCTTTCCTAATTGAGAACATAGTTAATTGCTACTTTGTGAGCCATTTCATCAATTAGTAGAAAATGTTCGAAGCTTATCCACTAAGGCCCACCAGACCTATCGTGAGCGGCGTCTTCGGCGTCGCTTCTCGCATTTTTTGCAAGTCACATGCCTACCACGCATGCTCCTCTCAAAAATGCTCGCGCTCCTTGCTTGCACTCGCTCACAATAACTCTGGTGTTGATTTATTCATGTGGATTCGAACCGCGAGGGGTTGATACTTCTCGTGGAGTTTACGTAACTTTCCCCACAGGTTTGCTTTTAGCAGGACAGGGATATCAACAGTGGAGACGGTGATTGCGAGGGAGGAAAAATAATGATTTATGATCTGCCATTGTGGAACTGGTTACTTTTCTTTTTTGTCTACATCCCAATTGTGATTCTCTGGATTTCCGCTGTGATCGATATTTTCTCAAGACACGATCTGAGTGGATGGGCAAAGGTGGGCTGGCTGGCATTCGCTCTTGTCTTGCCACTCATTGGCGCCTCGGTTTATCTGATTATCCGCGCTCCCGAAGTAGTGGAAACAGACAAAGCGAATGAGAAGCGCGCTGCTTAAAAACCTATCGAGAAGTGAGGCGCTGGTGCCGGGCGATCCCACTTGAAACAGGATTTCCCGACACCAGCGAGCTTTCTATCAAGCCACATTTCGAATCTCATCGATCGCGATGTCGTAAAGAACGGCCAACTTATTGGCGGCGGCCACGACACGGGCCATACCGACCGTCGGGGCGAGTGCAATCAGCACACCGACTATGTCGTCTACTGTAACACCGCTGGCTATAGCCACTTTCGCTTGCCAAGAATACGATGCCAAGGGTGCATCAATCGACACCAGTGCCGCCAAGCGGCAAAGCGCATGGGTTTTGGGATCAAGACCCGAATTCTCGACATTATTCACCTGCATAGCGACGAGAGTTTCGATCGTATCTTCGTCCTGGTTTGAGAGACTTTGCAGTCTCTGCTCTTGTTCATTGGTTATTTCTGCCAAGTCAATCACCTCCTTTTGTCTTCCGACAATAATAGTTGTTCTTATTCCCAGCATTAATAAAGATAATCACTTCCGGTTCAATGATTCATCAGAATATGTTCAGGGCAATTATTTTTCTGGTCACCGGCTTAGTTGTCTTACTATGAGAAAAAAAGAATTCATCATTATTTCCCTGGCCTTATGTATGTCTTCACCCTTCAGCTAAGAATCTTTCACGCGCTTTCCCCGTATCTCCCCAAGCGCTATTCCATATACCAGCCTTGACAATGCCATAATGTTAGGGTAGCCTAACTTCTTGCAAAAGGGTTTACTTATTTCGTTTATTAGGTATATATTATTCGAAATGAAGAAACATAGCGGAAAATTGACTCAAAGAGGTGCATCAACATGATTTCAATCGGGCTCTTATCGACAGGAGAAAAAGCGGAGGTGCTAGAGATCCGGCCAAAGAAAACTCAGCTTCCCTCCAACAAAGAGGCGGACAACTTATGTTTGAGAGTGGAAAGTATGGGTTTGCGTGTCGGACAGACGGTAGAGATGCTGAGCAATACTGGCAATGGCCCGTTTCTATTGAAAGTAAACGAATCGCGGATCGCCCTTGACCGCGGCCTGGCTACAAAGATTATTGTAGCGCTTGATGAAGGGGTAAGTTAGATGAACTTAGCGGCCCTCAAACCGGGAGACACGGCCAAAATAACAAAATTAGAAACAATGGGAGCCCTGAAAAGACGCCTCATGGATATGGGAATGCTCGTCGGGGTGGAGATAAAAGTGGAGAAAGTCGCACCTCTCGGTGACCCAATTGAGATAACGATAAAGAACTACCATCTCACCCTAAGAAAAAAAGAAGCGCAAGGAATCTTTGTAGAAATGGCCAATGAATAGAACTTCTACGGCAAATGACTTATTGAGCTCAGGCAAAGCCGACTCTGACAGTCGGGAAATAACAATCGCCATTGCCGGCAATCCTAACTCAGGAAAATCTACCCTTATTAATGCTGTTGCCGGGACGAAATTGCACGTCGGCAATTGGGCGGGTGTGACGGTAGAGAAAAAAGAAGCGACTTTCGACTATCAGGGCACTCGCATCAAGTTAGTAGATCTACCGGGCACATATAGCCTCAGTCCTTATTCTGAAGAAGAAGTCATCGCAAGAGATTATCTCGTTCACGAGAAGCCCGACGTCATTGTCGACGTTGTTGATTCAACCAATCTTGAGCGTAATCTCTACCTCACGGTGCAACTTCTTGAACTCGACATACCGGTAGTTGTCGCCTTGAACATTTTCGATGAAGCCTCAAAAAAAGGTTACGAAATCGATACTTGAGCGATTGAGGAGATGATTGGGGTCAAAGTCGTCCCCACGTCTGCGACGAAAAAAACTGGACTCGATGAGCTTTTTAAGGTCGTTGTGGAAGTGGCTCAGAACCCAAAGGATCACCGTCCGCGTTTGAACTACGGCGAAGACATCGATGCAGCTATTAAGCACATTGAAGACCAAATAAAAAAAGATCAGCCGGCACCCGTGGAAAACGATACTTCAAAGTGGTTTGCCATCAAACTCATGGAAGGCGATGACGACGTTAGGAAATATCTGGATATTTCAGACGCTGAATCTGTGGATAAAGCTATCAATCACCTAATAAGCGCACACACTGATGATATCGAATCTATCATGGCCGAAGCGAGATACGGTCTGGCCGCGGGACTCACCCGAGAGGTTCTAAGGCAACCCGAAATCAGCAAGATGGAGATGACGGAGAGAATCGACAAGATAGTTCTCAGCCGACTTTTCGGTATCCCTATCTTTGTCGGGGCCATGTGGCTTTTATTTAAGCTCACATTCGATGTGTCAACGCCGTTTGTCGACTGGGTAGACGGCGTAATAACAGGACCTCTCACAAGATGGACCGTCTCGATCCTAGGTGCTGTCGGCGCCTCTGACTGGCTGGTTTCTCTGGCCACCGATGGGATCATCGGGGGCGTAGGTTCTGTTTTGGTTTTCGTACCGGTCATATTTGCCATGATGTTTTTTATCACCTTTCTCGAGGGCAGCGGGTACATGGCCAGGGCCGCTTTTGTTATGGATAGGGCAATGCACGCAATCGGTCTGCACGGAAAATCCTTTATCCCTATGCTTCTCGGGTTCGGATGCAATGTCCCCGGTATTTACGCGACGAGAACTCTTGAGAACCCGAAAGATAAGGCGCTAACGGCGCTTCTCGTGCCATTGATGTCCTGCGGGGCGAGACTTCCCGTTTACGTGCTGTTTACGGCGGCCTTCTTTTCCAGCAGCAAAGGAACTATTCTCTGGTTCTTATATTTGCTGGGTATCGCAATGGCCATTCTGATCGGGTTTATCTTCAAGAAAACTCTCTTTAGAGGAGAAACGCCCATGTTTGTTATGGAGCTTCCCCCGTACAGACTCCCGTCCTTCAGGAGCCTCATGATCCACACTTGGGAGAAGGGCAAACATTTCATAATAAAAGCCGGAACGTATATTCTCGCCGTCTCGATTCTGGTCTGGTTTCTTCTCAACTTACCTTGGGGTGTGGAAAACACGAAAGATTCCTACCTTGGGAAGATGGGCCAGGTTTCGGCCCCGGTACTTCGACCCCTGGGATTCGGAGATTGGAAAGCGGCTTCGTCCTTATTTAGCGGCTTGATCGCAAAAGAGATCGTCGTTGGAACGATGGGCCAAATATATGCCGCGGAGACAGAAATTGTTGTCGAGGAGAAACCACCGACGTTTACAGAAGATGTAGTAGAGATCGGAACGTCCTTTTTGAACGCCGGGAAAGAATCCGTCCTCAGTGTTGCGTCAGGCTTCGGTATCGCGAGTATCTCGGCCGAAGAAGACCCTGAACAAGAGGGACTTAAAGCCTCTGTGAGCAAGGCTTTCACGCCATTGAGTTCGCTTGCCTTCATGGCATTCGTCTTGCTCTACATGCCTTGCGTTATTGTGCTTGCGGCCATGCGACAGGAATTCATGACTTGGAAGTGGGTCGGAGTATCTTTTGCCTACCAGACAGCTTTAGCCTGGACAGTCGCACTTATAATCTACCAGGGCGGACTATTGTTGGGAGTTGGTACATAAAATGGGTATTGTAGATATTTTATTGATGGGTTTAATCTTGGCCGGGGCGATTTATCTTTTGTACAATTCTCTCTGGAAGAAAAAAGGACAGTGCGCCGGATGCAGCGATGGTAGTTGTAAAGACCGAAAAGCGCCATTCAAAGAATCCGACTTTCAGAGAAAGACGTAATTGCTGTTAGTGCGGGGAACGAAAAAGGCCCTCCGTTAACAGAGGGCCCAATTGGTGATAAGCGTCTGGACACCTAATCAATTATCAGTGAACAATGTCTCCCTTGAGGACCACTATTCCACTAGGCATTGGATCCTCGTCATATTTCGGCTCTTCTGTAACAACAGCCTCGTCGTATTGAGAGAAATTAGGCACACTTGTCTTGACGATCAGCGTACCTTTCCCTTTCTTGAATGTCTGAAACGCGCCCGCGGCCTCAGCCACGGCAGTTTCTGTATCTTTGAGCCAGAGTTGATAAACGTAGCCAGACTTGGGTTTTAGGTCTTTTGTCTTAAGATCTATGTCCAGTTTATAAATATGACCCTTAAGCTTGATCACTTTGAACTTGATAGTTCCCGTAGCATCGCCAGTGTCACTTTTAAGCTTTACCGTTCCTTTTTCAGCGTCTTGAATCTTGTGTCCGGCCAAGGATACAGTTGCAGACATAGTTAATATCAACATGGTTGTGACAATCATGAAACAAGCTCTACGCAATGGTCACACCCCCTTTTTAAAATAACTTTCGCGTTACTTTCCCGCTTTGAATGCCTTATAACAAAAAAGGAGTATCCACTTTGTCGAGCCCAAAAAAGTAGCTTATTTTATCTTCTGTAGCGTTTCCCCGAGATCATTAACCGGATAGATGATCACTGTGTTCCAGGCGTACAGCTCTACCTCTGCAACCAAATCTTGAACTGCATGACCGTTTGGAGCATCGAGCAGCATATAAATCTTGTGCGCAACCATCGCGACCCAGGAACCTTTCATGGTTATGCCGTGAGACTTGGCCACATCGTCAATCTTATCGCTCATGACCTGCATTCTTTTCTTAGATTCCTCCACAAAAGCCGCACATGTTTCAGGGCCGTGCGTCGCTTCCACCATGTATAGCATTTCATACCTCCTCGCGTCGATTAATTTAAAACCGCTTTTATGTTCTCCGCCTAGCTTACGGGCAGAATATCTTTAGATCAAGAAATACTAATATTTTCTTAAAGATCTGTCGATATAAATAAAGTAGGGGCACGCAAGCCTTTGCCGATTTGGTCACAAGTTTATGCAGCTGAGAGAGGCAAACAAATAATGAGCCTGGAAATTGGATCGATCAAAAAAAACGAGATGCTGAGCCTTGCAGACGAGAGTTTTTGCTATGGTCTGTCCGGTTTGACTTCGTTAATTATCAATAACCAGGAAAAGTTTGATAAAGCTCAGGCCTGCTGCTCAACCGTGCCCGAAATTCTGACGGTGGCGATTGAAGCCAAGGACCACTACACACATAAGCATTCTGTGCGAGTAACATCTCTTGCGGTTGCCCTGGCCGAATGCGTCGGATTTCAAGGACAAGAACTTGAAGATCTGAAGATGGCATCTCTCTTGCATGATGTCGGAAAAATTGGAATACCATCAGAGATTCTACTTAAGCGAGATAAGTTAACAGATGAAGACCGTAAGGTTCTAAGGTTGCACCCCACGATGAGCGCCGAGATCATTGAATATTTTCAATGCGTGCCGGATGATATTATAAAAACTGTGCGCCACCATCACGAACGAATTGACGGCGAAGGCTACCCCGGCAAGCTTAAAGGAGCCGATATTCCTCTAGCCTCACGAATTTTAGCGATCGCGGATTCTTGGGACGCCATGACAGCAGATCGCCCATATAGGCGCGCTCTCACAAAATCAGAAGCCGGCCGCGAGCTTAGAGACGGAAAAGGCATCCAATTCGACGAGATGCTGGTTGATTTGTTTCTCGTGATGATTAGCTCAAGCTTGTCTGTCCACTAAATGACCTGAAAATTGTCCTATGGACGATTATCCGGCTTTTTTCTTCTTGTCTTTCTCCATGATTTCATTGATCTTCTTTTCTTCCCACTCATCGCCCAGATACTTATTGCGCATAGTAAGGGTATCGATAGCATGGAAGAGGAGACCGATGCCCCAGAAAATGGTCACCCAATAAAACCAAAGTGAATTCGGACTGGTCACGATGTTGATAACAAAGAGAAGAATGTTAACCACGATATAAGATATTACATTTAAGTAGAAACCTCGAAGCGCTTTTACGCGCGATTCCGCTTTCTTGCGCTCTGTGTCAGTCATTACTTGAGCCCCCCTGTCTTTGTTGTCGAGAAGCTTCTTGTGCCGACTAGCAAGCTATGTGCGAGTGCTCATGGCCGTGGCCTAATTTTTTCCTATCCTTAATAAGTTTCACAACTTTATGCCCCTTGCCTTTACCTAAAGCTTCGCAACCATTAACAATATCTTTGTACAACAGATCGGCCATATCGCGACTGAAATTTTCCTTGGCCACGATCCTCAAAACCGCGATACTCTGCGCGTTCGCGGGCAAGGTATATGCCGGAACTATCCAACCTGTTTCACGGAGCTTTTCTGACAACTCGAAAACTGTGAACTTGGATGTGTCTTCAAGTTTTACAGTTACAATCGGCAATACTTTGCTCGCGTTCAAAAGACCGAATTTTCCTGTGCTCTCTAGACGTTCCGCAAGGTATCGGGCATTGTCCAAAATATTTGTCATAATGGCCCTATACCCCGACCTTCCAAGCCGCAGAAAATTATAATATTGGGCGAGAACCATAGAGCTCCCTTTTGAAAAATTCAACGTAAAGGTTGGCATATCTCCGCCCAAATAATTAACTTCAAAAACCAGTTCTTCCGGCAGGTCCTCCTCGTCCCGGAATACAAGCCAACCAATGCCTGGGTAAACAAGACCATATTTATGTCCGGAAACATTAATTGATTTTACCTGCTCCAAGCGAAAATCCCATTCCAGATCCGGGTGAACAAACGGGACAACGAATCCGCCGCTGGCGCCATCGATATGAATCGGAATATCCCAACCCTTATCTTTTTTCACCTTAATAAGCAATTCATTGATTTCTTTAATCGGATCAGATTGGCCAGTGTAGGTTGTCCCGGCGACTGCTCCAACACAGATTGTATTCTCATCAATATTTTCGGCGACTTTTTCAGCTGTCAAAACAAACCTGTCGGTTTCCATGGGCACGATACGGGCTTCAACGTCAAAATACTTAGCGAACTTCTCCCACACGACATGAACATCAGCCCCCATAACCAAGTTAGGCTTGTCGATCGGCTTACCTTTTGCTTCCCGACGTTTTTTCCAAGTCCACTTGTGCGCCAAAAGCCCCAGCATGACGGCTTCTGAGGAGCCGACTGTGCTCGTGCCGACACTAATTTTGTCGGACGGTGAATTATAAAGGCGGGCCAACATATTAACCACCCGGTTTTGCACTTCCGATGTCTGCGGATATTCATCATGATCAATAAAGTTCTTGTGGAGGTTTTCATCAATAATTTTCCGTGCCTCCGGCTCCATCCAGGTAGTCACAAAACTGGCTACATTGAGTGATGGGTTGCCGTCAAGATTCAGCTCATCATGTACGAGCTGGTAAGCGGCGTCCGCCGGCATCCCTTCCTCTCTCATCTCATGTTTAGACACCCTTTCATGGAAATACCTCAAACTATAAGTGCTGGTATGAACTCTTTCAGAGTCTCGTATTTTCTCGTATTTAGTCTTCTTTGATAAAAACATTTACGTGTCCTCCTTATGCTCTTTGCTTTAGACGCCGCCTTAGAATGAGTATTCCGGCGGAAAGAATTCGATATCGCTCGGCACAAAAGAAGTAATGCCCAATTATTTATGGATAAAACCACTTTCCGAGCGCATGTCTCTAAAATGACCTTATCGGCCCGGATCTTTTTGCAAGCGAATGTTCTTTTGGGTAACATCAAAGTTGTTCTACTGAAAAGGAAGCGAGGTTTTATCACATGAAAAAAACGTTACTTTTTATAGTAATCACGTTCCTGTTTCTCTTCACGCTTAGCCTATCCTCCGGATGCGAAAATAGCGCCAATAAAGATGAAAGCGGGAGCTCGAGCAAGTCGGGTGCTTGGAAAAATATTGAGCTAACAGATGTCAAAACCGGAAAGAAATTTCGGATCTCTGATTTCAAGGGAAAACCGGTTTTGCTGGAATCCTTCGCGGTCTGGTGCCCGACCTGCAAGAAACAGCAAGATGAAATAGCGAAGCTCCATGAGAAAGTCGGCGATTCTGTTATTTCGGTTTCCGTCGATACCGACCCCGAGGAAGATAAATCAAGAGTCCTTCAGCATATTGAAAGATACAATTACAACTGGCGGTTTGCCGTAGACAAGAACGGGTTCGCGCAAAGCTTGGTCGACGAATTTGGTGTCAATGTTGTCAACGCCCCTTCGGCGCCTGTAGTTTTGATCGACGCCGACCAGAAAGCGCGGCTTCTCAATTTTGGTGTAAAAAGCGCTCAAGACTTAGAAAAAGAGTTGGATTAAGGAGTAGGCATGTCTGGTTTTACGCTTGAGCTCCTGACGTCATTTGGCCTAGGAATAGCAGCCAATCTAAACCCTTGTGTGCTCCCTCTTTACCCTGGCTTTTTGTCTTACATGGCCAACAAGCCCGGGATCGTTGACAAGCAACGTTTTGCCAGACTGGCCGGGTTCATGGTTCTCGCCGGTGTTCTAGTATTTATGATGATAATCGGAGCTGTGACAGCCAGCTTTGGTTTATCTATAAGCAATTTTGTCTCAGCCCTGTCCCCGGTAGCCTTCGGTGTCCTGATTCTTTTAGGTTTTCTGCTCATCTTTAATGTTGAGTTTACACAACTCTATTTTATTCTGCCGCAAGCGCAAGTTCCCTCGTTAAAAAACCCATATTTCTCTGCCTTTATGTTCGGTTTTCTTTACGGACCAATCGTTATACCCTGCAACGCTCCGTTGATCTTCGGAGTTTTCGCTTACTCATTAGGTGTCGGCAGTTTTATCTCGCGCTTCCTTGTTTTTTTGGCCTTTGGATTCGGACTAGGCGTGCCATTAGTCATTTTGTCAATTGTGTCGAGCGCCAAAGGATCGTGGTTGATAAAAAAGTTTGTCAATTACCACACTGTTATTAACAGAATAGCTGGTGCGTTATTGATCGGCTTGGGAACATACGAGCTGGTATTTGTTTTTCGAGTTTTCGGATGAAAGGGTGAGACATTTGAGCGACAGGATCGGAATATTGTGGCTCCTGGCAATCTTAGGCCTCTTCGCTCTCAGCGGGTGTGGTCAAAAAAAAGCTGATCTCCCAAAGAAAACCCCCGGCATTAAAAAGATGGAAAAGGAACAGGGGATCAAGATGACATCTAGAGGTGTTAAATACCTTGTTAACCCGGACAAGATTCAATCAGGAGGACCACCAAAAGATGGCATCCCATCGATTGATGAGCCAAAATTTGTTTCGGTCCAAGAAGCGGATAAATGGATAAAAGACAACGAACTGGTTTTGGCCCTCCGCTACAAAGGTGAAACTCGCGTCTATCCACTGCAAGTATTAGTCTGGCACGAGATAGTCAACGATAAGGTGGCGGGAGAACCGCTCGCCATTACATATTGCCCTCTATGCGGCTCGGGCATTGCATATGAGCGAAAAATCAAAGGCGAGGAAGTCGAGTTTGGCACATCCGGCAAGCTGTACAACTCAAACCTGGTCATGTATGACCGCAAAACAAATTCTTATTGGAGCCAGATTGAGGGCCTGGCAATTGTTGGAGAATTGACAGGCACCAAATTAAAACCGGTATCAATAGAGACCGTCACTTGGCGAGATTGGAAAAAGGAACACCCTGATTCGCTTGTCCTCGATAAGGATACCGGTTTCGACAGGCCGTACGGCGAAGACCCTTACGGAAATTACTATGAAGACAGTTTCGTCCTATTTCCTGTTGAAAATGAAGACGACCGGATCCATCCAAAAACAGTGATTTTTGGAATCAAGGTCAAGGGGAAATTCAAAGCCTACCTTGAAAAAGACCTGAAGAAAAAACGAGTAATAATGGATAAGGTCGGCGGAGAAGATATAAAAGTTGAACGATCCCCCGACGGCGCGGTCAAAATCACAAACTTAACAACGGGCAAAGAAATCGTAAAAGAACGAGGTTTTTGGTTTGCTTGGTATGCTTTTCACCCGGACACTAAAGTTTATGGAAAATAGATGCTCTAATTAACTATGCCCGAAAAACCGCTCAGCCTCTTCTTCCATCGCTTCAAGTCTTGTGTAGTAATCCGGAAATTCATTTAAATGTGCCAAGGCAATCTTCCCGGTCACCATAGGATCGTCATCTGTCACGTTGGTATGACTATCGACCAGGCCATGCTCCAATTCAACATCCATACCCGCGCGGAATTGTTCGACGTCAAACTTGTCCCAGGTAATACCCAGTGCTTCTCCTATTTTCTTGGCTTCTTCTGCTGAAAAGTGTTTTTCTACCGTCAATTTCATTCACCTCATGAAGGAATTTTTCCGACTATTTTTTCATCTGCCTTATTGTCAGCTTACCCATAAATGAAAGCAAAATAAATACTAGCCCGACAATCAACACAGTGCTAGGCAATAAGCGGCTTTCCTGAGCAACTTCTTTTATTGACATGATAATCGGCGTCAAATTTATTTGCTGCCCCCCGGGAAGAGGCAAAAGCCTTTTCGCGACTTCAAAACGATTAATAAAGATTGCATAGACAGCTACAGGCAGAAAACCACCCACAGCCAGACCGGCGCCAAGGCTAAAGAGGCGACCAAAACGGCGGCCTGACGCTACCAGGAGAAAGCCCCAGAAAACCGCAAATATCAAAATGAAAGAACGAAACCTCAGAATAGTTTTATGCGCCCGGGAACTAAAAACAGCGCTTAGGGGACCAAACGTCAAAATATTGGCCCCGAATGTCTCAATCTCGTCATCTGCAGCCGGGATGCGCCCCGAATAAAGCTGATCGGCAACTCTGTCGGAGACCATCTCAGTCAGCTCGTCTGCTTCAAGTTCCGCGGCTTCACCGGCAGTTATTGATATCTCGGGGTAATTTGGCACCGTGAGTGCCTGGTCAGCCGGTAGAGTCCTTAAGTGATCTCGCGCCTCAACAAACTTTTGCGCAAATCCAGTTTTCAAGAGAGTTTCTTCAAAAACCTCTGACAGGAGTGGTTTTGCGACAATCGGTGATGAAAGGCGCGCCAGGGCGCCGCTCAATAAAAACCCTGACAACGCAAAAACGAAAAAAACCCCGCTCATCCAGTGGATCTTTTTCCGACAACCCCCAAGCATTCTAAAAGACTATCTCCATACTTTTGGCCATTTGCCTATCCTCGAATATGGTAAGCAAACAGTTGAAGGCAGTCAAACCGCTAGGTGCGTGAGGTCGATTAGTGCTGCCCAGTTGCGCTCGATTTGATTAGAAATTGATAGCTTAGAGGTATGTACTCTATGATGTGATCTAGTCTTTTCGAGAAAGAAGAGGCAATAATGGCAAATTCAGGAAAAATGACCGTCGGAGAAGCCGGCCGAAAAGGCGGCAAAGCTACAGCCAAGAAATACGGCCCTAAATTCTTCAGTAAGATCGGGAAAAAGGGCGGCAAAAAAAGCAAGGCTCCTTCCGCCGGCAAGAAAAAAAAGAAATAGAAAGAAGCGCTAGAGAAAGAGTTCGACTTGAATATTCACGCCGTCTTTGGCTCCCGTTGGATCAATCGGAGAAATGGTGAGGCGATTCTTGTCCTCTCCGGGATCCTTTTTGCGCCAGACTTTGATAACCTTCGTTTGAAGATCCTTTGTCACTAAATGGCCCCACTTTTTTTTGGGCAATTCGCGAAAGTAAAAATCGGTGACATCAGAGACAAGACCCGGCGCTGACCAGTTGATTTCGATAAAGGAATCTCCTTCAACATCAAGCGACCAATCGGAAGTAATGACTTTAACCCCCGGGTAGACGGGAAAATCGTCGGGAAAATTAGCGGGAAGCTTTGCGGCTTTCGCGCTAACCTCAGTTGGTTCTTCTGCCGCGCACCCGAAAATGCCCACCATGAGCGCGAGCAAAAGAACCGCAAATACTGATCTCCACAAAAACATTTTGCTGCTCAATAGAACTCTATTGTTGTATTTGCGCTCCATCGTTGCCCGAATAGGTACCGACCATCATGTTTCTCTGGGCGCTATCGTGAAACATAATATAAACAGTTTTTGAATCTCCGCCTTGTTCTTCGATGATCTTACCAAAATCTTTTCCGGCCACATTCATTCGCTCTTTCCTTTGATCAACAGATAGGCCGGCCCACTCATTTTGATCAACATAAAGTATCGTGTTCTCAGTGGAATATTGCCAGTCAGAAATCCCCAGACCTCGCCATTTATCGCCTAATTTTGTGGTGATTTCATTTTGGACTTGGCCGCCGCCCCCGCCACTTCCTGTCGTAACTTGACCAGGGCTGCCAAATAAGAGCGTCGCCGAAACGCCTATTACGAGTAAACCCGCGATGGCAAGCAAGGCTCCGTAAAAATACTTATTCTCTTTAGCTTTTTTCTGACTTTTCTTTACCTTAATTTTCTTTTTAGCCATAGCTTCATCCCTTCTAGACTTATCGGAGAACATTATAGGCCATTTTAAATGAGTGGCAAGCTTAAAGACCGCATTTTTTGGATCTGGAGATAGCACGGTCAGTCCCAATCTGCTATAGTGAAAATAAAAGTTTGGTGAATCTAATATGCCTTTTTGCCCCTTTTGTCGAAAGTCCATTGAGTCCAACGCAATTTGGTGCGGGTGTGGACTAAATTTAAGCAAATATGAGAATCTTCCAGTAACTACGAAAGAGATAAAACCCTGGCTCCTCAAGAATGAGCCAAATAAACTTGGATCACCTTCACTATCCGGCAAATCGCTTATCAATG
>JAUVQD010000028.1 GCA_030598355.1 Actinomycetes bacterium | reverse complement strand
TGCACCAGTAGAAATAGGTCTTTGGCGTGTAAAGTTCTATAAGAATGATACCTTCCTTGCATCAACGTTATTTAGAATCAGACCGAAGTAGCTTACTCGGCTTGCTGATAATTTATCTCTACTTTTCAGTAAATAAGGTCTTCAAAAGTACAAGAGCAAGTATATGTATAAGAACACCCGCAGCTAAGCTCTTAGACTGAAAAACAGGTACTTGAGTCATGTTTTTTGGGAGATACGCTTGATGTTTGATGGAGGAAAATAAATTGAAACAAAATGAAATAGACTGCAACATTTCTGGTTGAAAAAAGCCTCTGACTCACGCTAAATTATCTAGTGATGAGATTTTCCCACAGGTGTCCCATTTTTACGAAATACGCTTTTTCATGCATGGTATGTTCTGAACTTCCCCCCGGCACAACAAGCGCTGGAATTTTGTATGTGCTGGTCAGCTCAATTTCAGCAACGTCCTTATAAGTTTTCCCGGTTTCGTTGAAGGTCCACTCATGACTGACAGTAGTGTCTCCTAACGTAAATGAACTAATTTCGAAAGCTTCTTCTTTATCCTCTTTCATTTTGTCTGCTACATAGTCTTCTCTTGCGTAAGCTGCTTTCGAATCTGGATGGGCGTAGTCATACATCTCACCATAGTCTTTAGATTGCCAAGCTTGAACATAACGGCGAGCAGTTTCCTTAGGAGTCAGAGAAAGAATAATGAGAACCTCATTCCCTCCACCTTTAACGCTGATGTGTTCTTCAAATTTCTCATGTGCGGGTGAGTCAACTTTGAGCAAGCGTTTTCCAACTGGAACTCCCTTGATTACATAACGTCCACTGTTGACCTTGACTGATTTACTGCCAATACTAATCGTTGCGGTTGAAACTGTTTGTGGAGCAACGGCGGCTTCTTTTATCTCACCAGTAATAACGCCATTCTCTAGCCTAATCTTTCCAACGTTTTTTCCTATTAAAAAGGGAATATCAAAGGTTGCTTTCTGGGACTCGTATCCTTTTCTAGAAAACGTTAGTCGGACTTGACCAGGTCTGCCCTTCAAAGCAAACTCACCTTGCTTATTTGATTGTATGGATTTACCGCTGGTTCTCACATTTGCGATAAGTGGTTCACCGGTTACGTTATCAACAATCATCCCATTCAAGCTTGAACTAGTAAGTCTATAGGCAAACACACCGAGAATAGCAATTCCAATTCCAAAAACGCTCGCTAATAGTAGCCAAAAGCGCTTTCTTGAGAGTCTGGCTTCTGCCTCCAAAGGTGATTTGAGTTCTGGTATTCTTGCCATATTACAAGTATATCAAACGTGGTTGCCTGGCTTACCGATAATTTGTTCCTACTTTTTCCTCAAATAAGGTCTTTAAAAGTACAAAGGCAAGTATACGTAATAGAACGCCTTTAGCTAAGCTCTGAGAGCGAAAAAGCAGTACTTGAGTCGGGGTTTTTAAGAGGCCATTGGAAGACCTAGCCCCTAATAATTACAACGGCGACAATCCCCAATTTTCCGGCAGCATACATTTCGTTAATGATGTCTACTTGGTAAACTTCTTCTTATGAAAAGACGGTTAATTTCAATCATATTGTTTTTTGCTCTCGTCGTTACAGCATATGCTATCTATTTCTATCAAGCAGTAGTACCTGAGCAAAAACTAATAAGGCAGTTTATGCAGATTACTAGAATTTCTGGTGCCGCAGATGAACTTTTTGATCATCGTGATTTTCAGGTACAGTTTCATCAACTAATCGATCGTCGATTGATCTTTAACACCCATTTAACAATTCTGTAACCTATCGGAAACATCTCGCGGCTATATTTACTAAATACGGGGACATAATACCGATGTAGGCCAGATTAACGAAGTCAAAACAGGCATTATGACCCGTATTCACCTACATGGTTCAAGCGAACAGGCGCTGGGTATATTCTTTATTAGGTCAGTACATGGGGGGTGGGGATCATGCTTATTGACGGTCATAATCATGTTGGTGGCCCGGATCTTGTCGACCGAAAAGAGCAGTCGGCTGCCGAAATAGTTCGTGGACTAGACTTGGCCGGCGCTGATAAGGCCGTGATTTTCCCGTTTAACAATCCCCACCCGACCGAGGGCTTTAAGTCAGCAAATAACTATATTGCCAAGGCTGTAGCTGAGTTTCCAACTCGGCTGATCGGTTTTGGTAGAGTAGACCCGACTAGTCCTTTTAGGGCGGTCCGAGAGGTTGAGAGAATCGGGTCTTCCTTGAACCTTGTGGGAATTAAACTTCACCCAAGAGCGCAGAAATTCATGCCCGATAACCCGGGACTTCATGGAGTGCTTGAAATAGTGTCAGATCTTCGTCTAGCGGCTGTGTTTGATTCCGGATCAGACTACGCTCCCTGGCCTGAAATGGCGGATCTGGCAAATCAGTTTCCTGACATTCCGATGATCATGGCCCACATGCGTAAAGGCGACTATATTTCTGCGGCCAAGTCGGCTCCAAACATCTATTTGGGAACGACCAAGGTCCAGCCGGAGCTGATAGTTGATGCTGTTAAAGAGATTGGGGCCGACCGCATCATCTCCGGTAGTGATTCTCCTTATGTTTCGAACGAAGCTGAAATCAACAAGATAAGATCGCTGGATGGGCTCTCCGAGAATGACAAGAGTCAGATGCTTGGGCTAAATATGGCGCGTATTTTGCGCCTTTAAGGCTGGACAGCAGGCCGCGGACTTCCTCATAGCTTAGGCATTCATCTAATGCTGTTCTATTTCAAAAGTTCTTTTTTCATATCCGCAAACTCTTCTTTGCTAACTTCACCTCTAGCAAACCTCTCTTTAAGGATTTCCAGGCTATTGCTAGCTGGTGGATGAGCAGGTGTCCCTCCAGGGGTAAACTGTTTTACGATCCATACGACTAGTAGAATTGAGCCGATAATAAATAGTAGCATGAAGAAAAGACCGAGAATCATTCCAAAAATACCGAAACCTGATCCACCCATCATTCCGTCGTGTCCCCAATTCATCATCACAATCACCTCCCAAGCATAGGTTCAATCAAGTTTTTTCAAAAAGCTAATAATTGCATCAAGTTCTGTTTCATTTATCTCCCAGCGCGGCATTATTGAATCCAATCGTCGACCGGAAGGATCAAGACCTTTGGTAATTGCTCTTTTGATTGTTCTCTTATTAACTTAGCGTACCTGTGTCGAATGTGTCAAAAAGAAAGAACGTATGTACTCTTTCTCCAACAAAGCAATCGTCGATCTATCCTTAACACCCATTTAACAAATCCGTAACCTGCTGGAAACATCCCGCGGCTATATTTGAAACCAGATCAGCTCATCTCTGTAGCGGCAAATTAGTTATATCGTGGAAAAGGAGCAACACGATGGTGAACACGGGAGATACGGCATTTATGTTAATTTCCGCTGCTCTGGTTATGTTTATGATACCGGGTCTGGCTCTTTTCTATGCGGGCATGGTCCGCAGCAAGAACGTTCTTGATACGATGATGCAAAGTTTTTTCGCTATCGCGATTGTCACAATTATATGGGTTTTAATAGGCTACACTCTTGCTTTCGGTCCGGACAAATGGGGTCTAATCGGTGGCCTAAAGTGGTTTGGCTTAAATGGAGTTGGGGCGGCGCCAAGTGAATATGCTGAGACAATTCCAGGGCTGCTCTTTATGATATATCAGGGCATGTTCGCGATGATTACCCCCGCTTTAATTACCGGCGCGTTTGCCGAGCGGATGAAGTTCAGTGCCTTCGTAGTTTTTACCGCTCTTTGGTCGTTGATCGTCTACTCGCCGATTGCGCATTGGGTCTGGGGCGGTGGCTGGATAGGAAAGATGGGCGCCTTGGATTTTGCCGGCGGCACGGTAGTGCATATAAGTTCCGGAGCCGCCGCTCTGGCCGCAGCGCTTGTGATCGGCCGTCGTCGTGGCTACAAGGTTGAAATTATGCATCCGCATAATATCCCGATGACGATGCTCGGTGCCGGCATTCTCTGGTTTGGCTGGTTCGGTTTTAACGCCGGTAGTTCTCTGGGTTCCGGAAGTCTGGCTGGGTTGGCGTTTGTTGTAACGCATCTTTCAGCTGCCGCGGCTATGATTGGATGGGTGACTGCGGAATGGTGGAAGAGCGGAAAGCCAACAGCTCTCGGTGCCGCCAGTGGTGCCGTCGCGGGGCTGGTAGCTGCCACGCCGGCCGCTGGTTTTATCGGTCCGATCTCAGCGATCGGTTTAGGGTTCGTAGCCGGTGCGGTTTGCTTCTTCGCTGTATCGCTTAAATGGCGGCTCGGATACGATGATTCTCTCGATGTCGTTGGAGTCCACCTTGTCGGTGGCACACTCGGCGCGCTGGCTACCGGTCTTCTGGCGACGAAAGCTGTAAACAGCCTTGGTGATAACGGCGCTTTTTTCGGTAACCCGGCGCTTTTTGGAGCGCAAGCAATTTCTGTAGTCGCGACGATAGCATACGCGTTTGTCATAACCGTGATTTTGTTAAAGGTTATTGATGCCATAATGGGTCTCCGGGTTTCCGGGGAAGACGAAAAAACGGGCTTGGATCTATCGCAGCACAGTGAAGCCGGCTACGCTCTACACGAATAGGAGAGTGCATCGTGAAAAAAATTGAAGCCATCATAAAGCCGTTTAAGTTGGAAGATGTTAAAAACGCGCTCAACCAGATCGACATCAAGGGCTTAACTGTTTCTGAAGTCCGCGGATTTGGTCGCCAAAAAGGTCACAAAGAAATTTACCGTGGAGCTGAATACGAGGTTGATTTCATCTCCAAAGTAAAAGTTGAGATCATGGTTCTGGATGAGGCTGTGGATGAAGTCATCTCGACTATCCAAGAGGCTGCTTTTACGGGAGAAATTGGTGATGGGAAGATATTTATACTGCCCGCCGAAGGCGCTATCCGAATCCGCACGGGTGAGAGAGATAAAGACGCTCTCTAGGGCAGAAGAAGTCGATATATTAGTAGCTGAAGCTCTAAAAAAGGCTACCGCAAGTTTAGACCTGGGTGAAACCAAGTGGGTCGTTTTGGCGGTAGGAGGCTACGGGCGGCAGGAGCTTGCGCCTTTCTCAGATATTGATCTGGCGGTCATACACGCGGGGCTTCAGCAAGAGGATGTCAAGAACCTTGTTCAAAAACTATTCTATCCGCTCTGGGACGCAAAACTGTCTTTGGGGCACACGGTTAAAAGTTTAAAGGAATCGGTTGCCTTCGGTCGAGAGGATTTTCATTGGTTGACCTCAAGTTTAGACGCGCGTTTTCTTGGCGGTGACCCGAAGTTTTTTGACGCTTTTACAAAATGCATGGTCGACGTCGCCGGTCGCAAAAACGGACGCCTGTTTCTAAAAGATCTAATTACTTCCTCCCGTGAGCGGTGGCAGGGCTTTGGTTATGCCGGCAGACAGCGCGAGCCGGAACTTAAAGAAGCTCACGGCGGCTTAAGAGATATTCACGCCGTCCGGTGGGGCGCCAGGGTTATTGGCAGGGGCTTCGAGACATCGGTCACAGGTCTTGAAGGTGCAGTCGAGCTCGGACTTATTTCGCCTGAAGATGCCATAAAACTGGTGAAAGCCGAAGCCTTTTTGTGGCGACTACGCTGCTTCTTACATGAATCGGCTGGTAGGCGGCTGGATCGTTTGACCTTCCGTTTTCAGGAAGCGGTCGCAGAGAAGTTTTTTCCGGAGAAAGAAGATGCTCTCATACTATTAGGTCGTCTCTTATATAAATCGACACGCGACGTCACTCGAATTACGTCAAGTTTTTTCGGACACGCGGGAGCCAGGTTTTTGAAGAAAAGCGCGGTTTCCAGAAGAGGCGAAAACCGGCTGGAAGCCCCGCGCGAGCAGCTCACATTTGATTCACTTCTCGGGATTCTCAGACAGGGTCGATGGGGCTTGCCAAAGCTTGAACATCTTGGATATGAAGGTGATTTGGAATTTCTGATACCCGGATGGAGGAATATTACGGGCCTAGCATCCGCGGATGCCAATCATTTGCACCCGGTCGATACTCACTCTTTCTATACAGTGGTCGAGATGGTTGATATTGCCGAAGAGAAAGGCGCGTCTGCCGACATATCGATGGCATCAGAGATATATAAAGAGATAGTTCATCCTGATTGGCTGCTCCTCGCGGCCCTACTCCATGATATCGGGAAAGGACAAACTGGCCCTCACAACTCAACCGGGGCAAATTTGGCTGCCGGGATTCTGAATTCCGGCGGAATAGAACAACATGCCGGTGAAACAATTTCGTTTTTAATCAAACACCATTTGACCCTCAGTCATATCGCCACACGCCGTGATCTAAACGACGATCGGATTATCGATGGATTGGCGTCCTTGGTTGGCGATGGAGACCGCCTAAGAATGCTTTTTTTGCTAACGATTGCCGATGCGCGGGCCACTGGACCAAATGTCTGGAATACTTGGAAGTCGTCATTAGTACAGGAACTATTCTTGAAAACTCTTGCCAGACTGGATGGAAAAATTAGTCCTGACAATTCCTTACAGGTTAACTTTCAGGAAAAGCATTTTGATCTGCTCGGTGGCGACGAGGAAGTGGAAATCATGTTCTGGGCGGAAAAGGGTGATATGGGTGAGATCGCGATCGTCGCACCCGATCGACCGGGGTTGTTTAATCGAATAGCCGGAGTTTTGTCTCTCAATCATCTTAATGTGCTGGCATCAAAAATCTACACGACCGATGATGAAAGGGCGCTGGAAGTATTTAAAGTCGCGGCAGTTTTCGAACCCCTAATTTCTCGCAAAACAATTGACCATATCCGAAAGGATCTTAACAATTCATTATCGGGACATATGGCTCTCTCTTACCGTATGGATAAACTTTCGCATCGGTACAAAAAGAATAGTGAAGGGACCCCTTTGCTGACTCGCGTGGTAATTGAAAACGGTGCCTCTGATGACTATACGATTGTGGAGATTCACGCAATGGATGAAATAGGTCTGCTCTATAAGATAACGAATGCGTTATTTGAACTAAATCTCGATATTCACATGGCCAAGATATCTACTTTTGGTAACGAGGCGATTGACGTTTTTTATGTCTCTGACCTAAAGGGTCGCAAGATTACAAGCGAAGAAGACTTGGGCGAGATCGAAAAGAATATTTTGTTTGCCCTCTCGGATTAATATCAAAAAAACTTTTTATTTTTTCTAGGCACGAAATTTGCGCTCCTTTCGCTACGAGTTCATCACAAAAAATCGATACAACCTCATCTACCAGGTAAAAGGCTCTTTTAGTAGGTCATATGGGTTGCCTGTACATTAACTCTAATCTCTTGGGACGGACATCTATTTGCAAAGTTATAGACTACGTGAAGTCAGGCAAGACTATGTTTTTACATAGACTGAAAAGAGGTGACAATATGGTAAAAAAAGCACTTATCCTTATCGTAATTCTCACGTTTGGCTTAGTGTGGGTGGTGCCGGCTAGCGCGGTTACTGGCAACAGCACAGTGTCGGCGACAGTACCATCAGCCATCTCAATCTCTGTAAAGTCGGTTACTGAAGTCTTTAATGTTGCACTTTCTTTACCTTTGTCGCTGCCGGTGTAAAAATGACCCATATGTGCCGGTTTAAAACTGACCCACCCCCGGCTTGTTGGTAACCTTCTTGCCAAAGGAAATGCTTTGGCGGGAGGGCACATGTGATCAAATTGGATATATGCGGGTAGGGGAGATTTTAAGATGTTTGGAGAGCAAAAAACCACTGTAAAACTGACCAGTGGCTTAAGAAATCAAAATCTAAACTGCGAAATAACCCAGTTTTAAAGACAAATTCTTGATTCAATTGTTCCGTGAAGTTAACCAGATTACCAATTTTGCTGAATCCCTCTTGGCTATGAGGAAAGGTTGTGCATCCCTTCTCTTCAGTCCATTCTTCCCATGGGAGAAATAGCCGACAGCCCAGAGGTCTTCCGTCATAGTTACGACAGGCCTTGAGTCTGGTTCTCATCGGGCAGGACATATGGCCGTAATCAATTATGGGAACCTTGTTGTCTTTTGCTATGTGAAGCATATAGCCAATTTCAACAGCGAAGACCTCGAGGTGGCGGTTCTCCTGATGGCAGCATGAACCACATTTTCGGCATTGGCTATGTTGACCGTCAAGAGAGTCAGCGAGCTCATAAGTTTGGTGCAGTTGTTTAAAAAATACGTGACAATCATTATCTTGAGTTACCGTTGAGATAAGCGCGGCTGCGGTGGTTTCAGCTGTCTCTTCTTGCCTATTGCTTGAGATAATTTTCACAAAACACCTGTACAGATATGTCGCATGAGATTTGCTTCACAAGTTTAATCGAAAAAAGTAAAGGAACTATTTCACAAGCACTCTCAAAAAAATTTGCGAGGTTCTTAATTCTAGCGCAAGGAAAAGCTAACTTACTATTGTGAATGCTATCACATATTTACTAAGAAGCCAATCAAGCCAATTATCTGCTTCATCAAATTTTCCGCGTATGCTAGTCTTTTAGGTATTCAATACTAATTCACGGAGACAAGCAGCCCTATGAAAAAAATAAAACTTTCAATGTGCATGATCGCTCGAGATGAAGAAGAATCAATTGGGCGCTGCCTGGCCAGTGTCAAATCCGTAGCTGACGAGATAATTGTCGTTGATACCGGCTCAAAAGATAAGACAGTTAAGATAGCACGTGAGCACGGCGCGCAAATCATTGACTTTCCCTGGATAGACGATTTCAGTGCCGCGCGTAATACGGGGCTTGAGAAAGCTAAAGGCGAGTGGATTCTCTTTTTAGATGCCGACGAGGAACTGGTTGCGGAGGATATTCCCAAGCTGCGCAAAGCGCTTGATCAGGAAACTTTCCCCGCTCATTTTATGACCATCGTGACCTTGCTGGGTGAAGGCGAAGATCTAACCGAGGAAAATACTTTTTCCAGCCTTCGGCTTTTCAAGAATTTCCCGGAACACCGATTCACCGGGCGGATTCACGAAACTATCACCCCACGGCAGCCCAATGATGAGGCGGGCGTCTCGAACGTTAGGATAAGACATTACGGTCGACTATCAACCGAGAAGAATAAGGACAAGGCGGCCCGCAATAAACCGTTGATCGAACAAGCAGGCACCGATCCGGACGACCCGCAACACCATAAATTTCTAAAAGCTAATGAGCTTCGCGGCGAAGGTGAATATGAGAAAGCCGTTGTTCTGTACAAAGAGTTATTTGATGAGCTGGCGCCCGAGAACGACACGCAGCTTTTGCCAGGTATCATTTTAGATACTGTTCTCTGTCTAAGGCAGCTAAAACAACCTAAAGAAGTTTTTAGTTGGATCGAAGAAGGCCTGAAACGGTTCCCCGACTATACAGACCTGGAATACCTTCGGGGTATGACATATCGTGACACAAACCAACATGAGCTGGCTTTGCAGTCATACACTGCAACTCTAGCGCTTGGCGATGCCCCGGTGACATATCGTCGACAAGAGGGTCTAGGCTCGTGGAAAGCCTGGGAGGGCATAGCTTTTTCTTTTATTGGTCTAAAGCGCTACGACCTCGCTGTGGCTTCTTTTAGGAGGGTACTCGAGACAAATCCGAGCCACACAACGTCAATTTTTCACTTGGGCTC
>JAUVQD010000256.1 GCA_030598355.1 Actinomycetes bacterium | reverse complement strand
CCGGGTTTACTTTGCCCGACGCTTGGCTGGCTAGGTTAACCGATCGGAGAAAGAAAGAGATAGCGCGCTCACTGCCGGATATTTTGGATATGTTAACGATCAGCGTTGAAGCAGGTCTTGGCTTTGATGCCGCGGTTAACAGAGTGGTGAAAAATCATAAGGGACCTTTGGCCCAGGAGTTTTATCGTTGGTTGCAGGAGATAAAGCTGGGCATTGCCAGAAAAGAAGCGTGGCGCGGTCTTGGTGAACGTGTTGGACTTGCGGAAGTCAATTCTTTTATTTTGGCCGTTCTTCAAGCCGACACATTCGGCGTCGGCATCGGCAAGGTATTGCGCATTCAATCTGAAGAGCTGCGTGTTAAAAGGCGTCAGCGAGCGGAAGAGGCGGCCATGAAAACGCCGGTTAAGGTTGTTTTTCCGTTGGTTCTCTGCATTTTCCCGGCGCTGATGATCGTGATCTTGGGTCCGGCCGGACTAAAGATATTTAGGACTCTTAATTTCTGAAGATTTAAATACCTACTCTTTGACGACCTTCACCTTCAAGAAATGGGTGGCGCAACTTATGCAGGGGTCATAGCTTCGAATAAGCACTTCACAAGCTAAAGAGAGTTC
Organism: Actinomycetes bacterium; assembly: GCA_030598355.1. GTDB lineage: Bacteria > Actinomycetota > Aquicultoria > CAJVYJ01 > JAUVQD01 > JAUVQD01. The sequence goes on along the minus strand of JAUVQD010000256.1, from coordinate 1,954 downwards.
ATCACGGTCTTGCTCTAAGAGTTGTGGCGCGTACATCAGCAGGTCGTCCTCTATGCGCGCCAAATTTTGACTGGTAGGCGGAATTAATTGGGCTTTTTTGACAAAACCGGCATCATCCAATACGTAGCGATGGAAAAGTGATCCGCGAGGGGCTTCACTGATACCAAAACCTTCACCCGCCCTTGGTATTACCTCAACGTTCTCCGGCTCCGGCGAAAAGTCGTCCAGTATCTCAAGACATTCTTCAATGCCGGTTAAGACTTCGGCGGCTCTTGCGATAATACCGTCAAAAGGATTCTGACTCGGGAATTCAAGACCCATTTCGTTAAGCAAATCTTTGGTTGTTGAGGATAGCTGCTGATGATTTATGTTGACCCTGGCAAGAGGGCCGGTTTGATAACTTCCAGAGTTCTTGAGCCGACACTGAAGCGCGTTCGAGTACGGCATTTGTTCTTCGATCACGTGTGATAAGAATTCTTCGACCGGAAAAGACAGACCGCTCAGGGTTTTAACATCACCCTCATTCAAAGCGTACATATCTTTGTGTGAAAGAGACAAGTAGTCAATATTTCTATCAAGAGTCGGTAGCTGCAATTCACCGGTCAACCGCAAAGTGGCAATTGCGTCATCCAACCCGTTTCTCAAATGCTCGGCCATGTCTTCAATTTCAGCCGCTGATGGTACATCATAGAATCCGGTTACTTTAGGAGTGATTGGATGGACTTCACGCCCCCCGACCGCATTTGTGATGGCCGCGGCTACGCCTCTAAGCCTTAAGGCGCGCTCGACAAGCTCAGGGTATTCAGCTGCCAGCTCCGGCACTCCCTCAACCCCGAGATAGTCGGGTGCTGCCAACATATATATATGAAGAACGTGGCTTTGCATGATCTCAGCCCAAGAAAAAAGGCGACGAAGTTTTCGCGTTTGAGGCGACGGCGCAAAATCAAACGCTTTTTCGATGGCGGTACAGGCAGCCATTTGGTAACTGACAGGACAAATGCCGCAAATACGGGCTGTTATATCCGGTACCTCGCTAAAGCGGCGTCCTTGGAGGAATCCCTCGAAAAAACGTGGCGGTTCAAATATGCGCAACCGCGCCGATTCCATCTTGCCGTCACTTAAGATTAAGTCGAGGCCGCCTTCACCTTCGACTCGCGCGATGTAATCAAGCCGCCATTCGTCGCTTTTGTGCATAAGCTAGGGACACCTCCCTGAAGGCTTCGGCATTGCTATTTTGATTCCTAAAGATAAGGACTATGTCCTCAGCGCTATTTCCCATCTTTTCAAAGACTCGTGCCAACGCCATACCATTGGCAGCGTTCATTGGCCCGAAACAGCCATAACATCCCCGGTTATTGCTCGGACAGGCCGCGCCGCAACCGGCAGCCGTTACCGGTCCGAGGCAACTTTTATTGTCAGCCACCAGAAGGCAGACATTATCGGCCAGCTTGCATTCAACGCAAACACTGTGTCTCGGTAGGTCGGGAAGGCGCCCCTGAACGAAGTTCGCAATAACTTCGACCAATTGGGCGGTACTGGGGCCGCAGCCGGGGACGGAATAGTCAACAGGGACATAGTTGCCAATTCCACCAGTCCAATTCAAAGCGTTAAGGTGCTCAGGCGCTTGGTAAGAGCTTTTCTTTAGATCATCCATGTTGGCCCAATTACGCAATGCTTGCGGGCCGCCATAAACCGCGCAAGCGCCCATTGCGATAAGAGTTTTTGTTTGTTTGCGAAGCTCTTTTAATATCTCAATCTCTTCGGATACGCTAATTGAGCCCTCAACAAGCGCCAGATCATAAGGGCCGCCAAAGTTATCTCTTCTTGCCTCTTTAAAGTAGACAATATCTAGAGCGCCGAGGATGTCAGGTAAGTCGTTCTCAGCGTTTAACAAAGCTTGTTGGCACCCTGAACATGATGTGAATTTATAGATAGCGACCCGGGGCTTGGTCTT
>JAUVQD010000016.1 GCA_030598355.1 Actinomycetes bacterium | reverse complement strand
TGTGGGCATCTTTAAGAAAATAAAAGAGGCACTTGGTAGATAGAGAGGCTGAATTGAGCACACTTAATAAGAAAGAGATTCAAAACGGCATAAAGGTAGCAATGAAATCGGGAGACAAACTGCGTTTGTCGACTCTTCGCCTACTTCTGTCCGCGATAAAATATGCCGAAATAGAAAAAGGCGATGATTTAGCAGAAGATGATTATTTAAAGATTGTCTCTCGGGAAATAAAGAAACGTCGCGAGGCTATTCCATTGTATAAGCAAGGCGAGCGTTTGGAGCTGGCCGAAAAAGAGGAAGAAGAGGCGGAAATCTTGTCCGCGTTTTTGCCCGAACAATTATCAGGAGCTGAAGTTGACGGATTGGTTAAGGATGCGATCGCTGAATCCGGGGCAACGGGCGCAGCGGAGATGGGCAAAGTTATGTCACTTTTGATGCCAAAAGTCAAAGGCCGTGCAGATGGAAAAGAGCTAAGTCAAAAAGTGCGTGATCAATTGGAAAAAGGGACAGAATAGTGACTAGCTCAGGTGCGAAAATATGGTCATATGATATAATTATTAGGCAGGTAGAGCGGGCATCTTCTCTTGCCAAGGGAGTACCAATTAATATTGCATAAGATAGAAACCAAAGAGATCAAACTGATTGTTTCCGGAAACCACATGATGGTAGATCTCATTGGCCATCGGGATGAGTTATTAAAGGTAATTGAGTGCGAGTTTAAGATAGACATTTTAGTCCGTGGTAATGAGATTACGATTACCGGAGTTGCCAAAGAGGTTGAAAAAGTGGCCAAGATCTTTCGGGAACTCATTGAAGTCTTGGAGACAGGTGAGACGATTACGCCTGAGGATATGGGGCAAGCCATAAAGCTAATTCAACGTGACGCTGGAATATCCCCAAAACACTTACTTGGAGATATAATCCTAGCCCACGCGGGCAAATCGATACACCCAAAAACGGCAGGACAAAAGAGATACGTTGACACCATTAGAAATAAGACCGCCACTTTTGCTATTGGACCTGCAGGTACCGGTAAAACTTTTCTTGCCATGGCGATGGCCGTACAGGCATTAAAAGCGAGGCAGGTCAATCGATTGATACTAACAAGGCCTGCAGTTGAGGCGGGCGAAAAACTCGGGTTTCTGCCGGGGACGTTGTTTGAAAAAGTAGATCCATTTCTCAGGCCGCTTTATGATGCTTTGTTTGAGATGATGGATGTCGAACAATATCAGCAGTACCTTGATAAAGGCACGATAGAAGTGGCGCCGCTAGCTTATATGCGAGGACGCACTCTTAACGATTCATTTATAATTCTTGATGAGGCTCAAAATACTTCCCCTGAGCAGATGAAGATGTTCTTAACTCGACTGGGCTTTGGATCAAAAGTTGTAGTTACCGGGGATGTAACGCAAATTGATCTGCCTGTCGGAAAGAAATCAGGATTGCTGGTTGTCGAGGAAATACTAGCGAGTATCGAAGATCTCTCGTTTGTGCGGTTGACAGGGGAAGATGTCGTCCGTCATAAACTTGTTCAGCAAATAGTTGAAGCCTATCAACTGTTTGAGGAGAACAAAAAGAGCGAGAAATAAATTATGAACGAACCCATGCAAAAAAATCTAGTCAACCGACTTCTTAGTTTCTTTAAGATTACAGATACGCGATTGCTAAAAAGGCTTTCTATGTTGGTTGGCATATTTTCAATACTGTTCGTATTGATAGCTGTCGATTTTTCGCCGAATACAATAACCGGTCTAGAGGTTAGTAAGCCAAGCCCGGAAACGATTCGAGCGCCACGCGCTATTACCTTGCTGGACGTTGGAAAAACACTTGAACTTCGCAAACAAGCGGCGGAATCAATACCAAAAGTATTCCGCTTTAATGAAACTGTTCCGGCTAAAGTCAGAAACCGTGTAAAGGCGTTTTACCAGAAGCTTGGAGCAGCTCTGGCTAAAGAAGATGTCGAAGAAAGTGAGCGGCGGCAAACGGTGTCTAAGTTGCTCCCGGAGACAGCGGAAGAACTTGATCTTGTCTGGATGCTTTCGCTCGATCAAGAAAGGGTATCTGATCTTGAAAGAAAAACTCTTGATCTGGCCATGTCGGTTGTAACGGAAAAGATAAGCGAAGAGCAACTTGGGGCCAAGCAAGATGAGGTCAAGAGGCGAGCCATGGCAGACGATGACCCTGAGGCCGGTCTTCTAATTGGGGCTATCGCGACAAAGAATATAAAAGCAAATACATTTGTTGATACGGAGAAAACCAACGCCGCTATAAGTGAAGCCGTAGACAAAGTTCAATCAGTATATGTGCAAAAATTGGCCGGCGAAACTATTGTGACTGAAGGGCAAATAGTCACTTCTTTTCAAGAACAATTCTTAAAAGAGCTGGGTGTGGCCGAAAGCCTGGGCGGGCCGAGCAACAGTCAAGTTGTGGGACAAGCTCTTATCGCTTTTGGGCTCATTGTCCTAGGGCTGATATATCTCTATGAGTTTCAACCTAAAGTTTATAATGATAATCGTCTGCTCATGCTGGTTTTCGTTATTTTGGCGACCGTATCGGCTCTGGCTAAGGGTCTGGCCCCGCTTCTATCTCCCTATATGATCCCGGCGGCTGGCGCGGCCATGTTGACGACGATTTTAGTCAGGGCTCGGGCGGGCGTGATGATGGCAATCACGACAGGCCTTGTAACCGGTTTAATAGTAGACAGTCCCGAATATTGGCTCTTTGCTTTTATGACAGGGCTTTTTGCTGTTTACCTGACAGCGCATATTTCGCATCGCAGTGATCTCACGAAAGCGGGCCTTTGGATCATGTTTGCCTCAAGCTTAACAGCATACGCGACTAGCTTGGTTCACGGGGATGTTGGTTTTAGCCTTTTGATGAACGCGGGCTGGGGTCTTTTAGGGGGCTTTGTCGCCATAATCTTCACGATCGGTACTTTGCAGTTTTTAGAATACGCGTTCAACATAACCACAGACATGAAGCTGCTCGAGTTGTCGAACCCTAATCAACCGCTCTTGCGTGAGTTAATGATAAACGCGCCTGGAACATACAATCATTCGATTATCACCGGCAACCTGGTTGAAAGTGTGGCTCTAAAAGTAGGAGCCAACCCCTTATTGGCTAGGACCGGAGCCTACTACCATGATATCGGGAAGATGCGAAGACCATTCTTTTTTGTTGAAAACCAGTATGGTGACAACCCGCACGACAAGACACAGCCGAACTTGAGCTATCTGATCATCACATCCCATGTTAAAGACGGCGTGGAGATGGCCAAGAAGAACCGGTTGCCGAAAGAAATTATAGATATTATTAATCAACATCATGGCACGACTCTGATGACATATTTCTATAGCCGAGCCTTAAAAGAGGATCCAAACTCTACTGTCTTAGAAGCCCAATTTCGCTACCATTGTGAAAAGCCAAAATCCAGGGAAGCGGCGTTGATTATGTTGGCGGATGCTGTTGAGGCGACAGCGAGGACCCTGGAAAAGCCGACACTGAATCGGGTGGAGCACATGGTGAAGAAATTGATAAAGGATCGTCTGGTTGACGGGCAACTCGATGAGAGCGATTTGACCTTGGCTCAACTGGAAACAACGGCCAAGTTTTTTGCTCAAACACTTACGACAATGTATCATACGCGTATTGAATATCCAGAGATTGAGCCAACTTCCAAGAAAGATAAGGAGGCTCTGATTGGCCGTCTTGGCGGTAAATCAATCAGGCGTTCCAATAAAGCTATCGGTTCTTAAAGATCTAGCCGATCATGTGATAAGAGAAGAACGGGCATTGGATGCCCAAATTAGCATCGCGCTTGTGGACGCGGCTGAAATGGCTGAGATGAACAAGAAGTTCAGATCAATCGATAAGCCAACCGATGTTCTGGCTTTCGATCTTAAAGACAGTGAGGCCATTTGCGGAGAAGTTGTGATTTCACCGCAAGTAGCTTATGAGAATTGCGAAAACGGAAAGACAGGTTCAAACGAGATAAAAATATTATTGGTGCATGGAATATTGCATCTTCTCGGTTATGATCACTCTTCTGACGAAGGCGTCAAGCAGATGTTCTCGCGCCAGGAGCAGTTAGTGGCAAGCTTTGACGACCAAGGCTGCGCTGAAAGCCTGTGAGAAGTCAATCGCTATTCAAAAGCTTTAACTACTCAATCGATGGGCTCATCTATGTTCTTCGTACCCAGCGAAATATGCGAATTCATTTCGCGGCGGCCGCTCTCATTTTGATTCTCAGTCTGGTCGTTGGAGTTAGTAGCACTCAATTCATTCTTCTTATACTCGCTGTTTCAATGGTCATGGGCTTTGAGTTGATAAATACGGCCATAGAAGCTGCCATAGATGTAACTACGACCAGTTTCGATCCACTTGCGAAAGTCGCTAAAGATGTGGCAGCCGCGGCCGTGTTGGTTTCGGCAATGGGGGCCACCCTCATCGGCTATCTTATTTTTTATCCGAAGCTGTCGTCAGTTTCATGGGTAACTTTGAATAGCGTGAGACAAACACCAATACATGTGACCGTAATATCGTTGCTTTTTGTAATTATTCTTGTGATCGGCGCAAAAGCCTGGTCGCACGAAGGTACTTGGTTGAGAGGCGGTTGGCCGAGCGGGCATGCGGCTCTTGCGGGGTCTTTGCTGACAGCAATTGCGCTGATAAGCCAGAGTCACATTTTGACGACTCTGGCCTTGCTTCTGTCCGGGTTGGTTGTTCAGAGCCGCATGGAGGCCAAGTTTCATACCAAATCCCAGATTGTTGCGGGGAGTTTCATCGGCATCCTAAGCACAGTGTTGATATTTCAACTATTTTTAGACTGAAAAGGGGAGGTTCTAAAGTTCTTGTTAATCGCGTCAATATTTCTGCTCATACTTTTTATATTCAGAATATTTCTTGGTGCTGCGGAACTCTCGCTTAGCGCTTCTTCTAAAATCCGGCTTATGCAAAAAGCCGATGAAGGCGTCAAAAGGGCGGAAGATGTTCTCGAGCTGACTAAGAAATCAAGTGAATTCTTACCTGTGATTCTACTACTGACGTTATTAGCTGATACGGGCATGGCTTCAATAGCCGCGCTTGTGGCGGTCGAGGTATTACCGATGGGTCCGGCGATCGCGACAGGTCTAGTTACCTTGGCGCTGTTCATATACGCGGAAATGGTTCCAAAGACCTTTGCTGTCAATAATCCTGAGCGTGTGGCCTTTCTCGTTGTAAGACCTGTGGTCTGGCTGACACGCGTCTTTTATCCGATCGCGTATGTATTTATTTTGATTTCAAATTTCTTTGTCAAAATTCTGGGCGGCAAGATAACAAGACGCCCCTTCGTTACTGAGGAAGAGATAAAAATGATGGTAACGATGGGTGCGGAAGAAGCCGAGATCGAAGAAGACGAAAAAGAGATGATTCACAGCATCTTTGAATTTGGCGACACGATCGTTCGCGAAGTTATGGTTCCGCGTCCGGATATGGTCGCGGTAGAAAAACGAGCACCCCTAGAGGAAGTGCTTGATCTGATAATTAAGGTGGGGCATTCGCGTATTCCTGTTTATGATGAATCTATCGATAATGTCGCCGGAGTGGTTTACGCGAAAGACCTTTTGATCTATCTAAACAAAGCGCAGCCTGCCAAAAAGGCCGTTGTGTTAAAGAAAATGATGAGATTGCCATATTTTGTACCGGAGACAAAACGCGTGAGCGAGCTGTTAAAGGAGATGCAGCTTAAAAAGATGCACATGGCCGTTGTTTTGGATGAATATGGCGGGACGGCGGGCCTGGTGACGATTGAGGACTTGCTGGAAGAGATTGTCGGTGAGATCTTTGATGAGTATGACCTTGAAGAAGCAAAGGTAGAAGTTTTATCCGCTGATAGCTTTCGCCTGGATGGACGGACGTCCATGGATGAGGTCAGAGAAGTCTTGGGCGTCGATTTGCCGGATTACGGCGGAGAGACCATCGGTGGTTTCGTTTATGATTTAGTTGGACACATTCCTGTTCCCGGGGAAGTTGTGCAGTACGAAAATTTAAGATTTGAGGTCGAGGAGATTGTCGCCCGGAGGATATTGAAGATAATTGTCATAAGAGAACAGCCGGCGGAAACCGAGAAAGCCGGGGAAAATGAATAAGACCCAGGTTACCAATTTAGTCGATAAGGCGCTTGAGGCTCAAAGGTTTGCTTATGCTCCATATTCAAAGTTCAAAGTGGGCTCGGCCTTGCTAACAACCGGAGGTCAGATATTTACCGGAGCAAATATTGAGAACAGTGCCTTCGGAGCAACTCTCTGCGCTGAAAAAGTGGCGGTAGGAAAGGCAGTATCCAAGGGAAATCGCGATTTTTCAATCCTCGTGGTCGTGGGCGACAAAGGTCAACTAGTGATGCCTTGCGGGAGCTGTCGACAGATCATTAATGAGTTCAGTCCCGAGTGTTTGATCGCGATCTTGAACGAGAAGAAGGAAATAGATTTTAGAACAGCAAAGCAATCGTTGCCCGATGCTTTTAGCCTAAAGGCATAGACGAGACGATGACGGAATGTAAAATTACCCGAATTGAGTTGCCTTCACCTCAGCTAGTGAATGAGATAGCCCTTCTAGAGGAAGCAAATTTTGGACGCGGAGGCTTGAACGAGTGGCACTTGCCCTTCATTATTCGACATGGTCGGCTTTATGTTCTTACGTCTTGCGGTAAAATATTGGGGGCGGCGAGTCTGATTCGTGATTGGGACCATGGCTCTAAGGCGTACTTGGTAGATTTTGCCATTACGAAGGGCAGACAAAAAGAAGGGTTGGGAAGATTGCTCTTAAAAGGTATTTTGGAAGAGATGGAGCAAGAAGGGGTAGAGGTTTTAGAGCTGACGGTCGCCGAAGAAAATAGCGCTGCGACAAATCTCTATGAACGTTTCGGGTTTTGTCGGGTTGATTTTTTAAAAGATGAATACGGGCAGGGGCGGGATAGATGGTTGCTGAGATTCAAAACACAGGTCACGTCAACCTAAAGCACTCGGGTTTTGTTGGTCTTATCGGTAGGCCAAACGTTGGCAAGTCAACACTAATTAATCAAATGGCACACAAAAAGGTTGCCATTGTAACTGATAAACCCCAAACAACAAGGCACACAATTAAGGCTGTTCTTAACCTTGAAGATAGTCAGATTATTTTTATTGATACACCGGGTTTTCATAAACCGAAAGACAACCTTGGTCGTAGATTGAATCGCCTTGTTAAAGAGACGATGTTTGATGTCGACGTAATCCTGTTTATGCTCGATGGGTTCAGTAAAATAGGGGGTGGCGATAGGTATATAGCATCTCAACTACAAGGGATCAAAACACCTGTTGTCATGGGTTTAAATAAGATCGATCTACTCTCAAAAGCTGAAATAGAAACAGAGACAACGAAAGCGATGGATTTGCTCCCAAATGCAACAGTAGTTCAGATATCAGCAGCTGAAGGTGATGGGATTGAAGAACTCCTTGAGAAACTTGAAGGGTATTTGCCGGAAGGTCCTCAGTTTTATCCGCCTGATCAGTTAACAGATCAACCGGAACGAGTTTTAATGGCGGAATTCATCAGGGAGAAAATCATTGAAGCAACAAGGGAAGAGTTACCATATGCTGTCGCTGTTGAGGTTTATGAAATTAAGAAACGTCCGAAGCGCGATCTAGTTGATGTTTACGCAAAAATACACGTTGAGCGGAGCTCACAAAAAGGGATTATCATAGGAGATCAAGGCAAAGTTCTGGAACAGATAGGGCGGGCCGCTAGGCTTGACATTGAGAAAATGTTGGGGAGCCACATATACCTTGACCTCCTAGTCGTTGTCACAAAAGATTGGCGGCGGGATGATCGCAAAGTAGAAGAGATGGGGTACTAGTGATAGAAGATGTAAGCGGACTGATCGATCACACAGCGCTTGGCACCGATGTGGACGTTGAGAAAGTCGGAATGATTTGCGAAGAGGCCCGAGAGTATAACTTTAAAAGCATTGTCGTTCAGCCATGCCGGGTTCTGCAGGCGGTGGAATTCTTAAGGGGCGCGAAGATTGGCGTAGGTACAGTTTGCGGATTTCCCTTTGGCGGCGATACGACCCATATAAAGGCAGCTAGCGCCGCACAATCTGTGGCTAGCGGGGCCAACGAAATAGATATGGTTATGAACGTAGGATGGCTAAAAGAAGGGCACGTAAACGAAGTGCGAGCCGACATTAAAAAAGTTGTCGACGCGAGTCGTGCGGAAAGTGAAAAAGATGTCATTATAAAAGTAATAATCGAAGCTTGTCTTCTAACGGATGATGAAAAAAGACGCGCGGCACAAATAGTCAAGGAAGCAGGCGCGGATTTTGTAAAAACCTCAACAGGATACCTTGGTCCTGACACGGGCGCGAAAGTCGAAGATGTCGCCATCTTAAGAGAAGTAGTCGGATCCGATTTCGGCGTGAAAGCCTCTGGTGGCATCCGTACAAGGGCCCAATTAAATGAGTTTGTCGAAGCGGGAGCTAATCGTATTGGCACAAGCGCCGGGGTAGCGATAATGAATGAAAAGCTATAAGGCAAACGGACTGGTTCTAAAAAGCGTCAAGCTGGGGGAAGCCGATAAGATCATCACCCTTCTGACGACTGAAGGTCGAATTTCTGCCGTTGCCAAAGGCATAAGACGTACCGGAAGTAAGTTTGGCGGACGGCTCGAGCCGGGAAATGATCTCGCCTTAGTTTTAGCAAAAGGCCGAAATTTAGATACGGTTACGCAGGTGCACATTGAAAGAGTTCGACCCGGACTTAGAGAGGATTTTGCGAAGCTCAAGGCTGTTTTCGCCGTACTTGAGCTGGCAGATAAACTGGCGACGGAAAAGGATCAAGATCTTCGTCTGTTAGGGTTGGTCTCCGCCACGCTAGATCAACTTGAAGATAATGAGGGTTGGGCGTTACTCTTATTGGCCTACGACTTAAAAGCAGTGGCTATAAGCGGTTTCCTTCCAAATTTTTCGGAATGCGTTCTTTGCGGTTCAAAGGAAGGATTGATGCAGCTAGGGATTAAGGAAGGCGGTTTGGTTTGCCGGACATGTTATTCCGGGCAAAATGCGATAAAGACGAACAAGGCAGTTCTTGATCTTATCGATCGGTTGCTAAAGATGAAGATGGTTGATGTGGCTTTAATGTCAGCGGATAGCGAAAGCGTTAGCTTGGCGGGGAAGATGATTTGGACACACATTCGCTACCACGTTCACGCGTCTTTCAAAACGAGAGTAAACGGAGGTTTAGTTGAGTAGAACAACCAGGGTGTCGACGCTGTCGGCCCGGGCCGGAAAGATTGCAAAACGTCTTGGAGTTAGCTTACTCGAGCCCGGAGACGATTTGATTGATTGGTATGAGGTCGCCGGTGTGGCCATGGATATTGCCGGTGACGACATCGAGCAATCGGCCACGGTTCCCGTCGAAGCCGCTGATGAGTTTGAAGCCTATGTGCGAGAGGCGATTCCAGTAGTCGCCGAATACACTGGATTTACTGCGGCGAGCACGCTTGAAGCTCCCGTTGTCTTTAGTCGGGAAGAGTGGATAGCGATAAGCGCCGAAAACATGAAACCATTACTTGAGCTTGTGATCGTTGGTTTTTCAAAGTCGGTTTCTTCCAGCCAGGATGTGCAGCTCCCTAATCGTTTTGTTAGGGCCGCGCTCTCAGGCGAGTTGGGGCTTATACTTGGCTACTTGGGCCGTCGGGTTCTCGGTCAATACGATCCTGGGCTCTTGCAGCCCTCAGGTCAGGCCGGCAGGGTCTACTTTATTTATCCAAATATTGTTGGGACAGAAGCCAGGCTGGACGTTGACCCGAGATCTTTCAGATTGTGGCTGGCGCTTCACGAGGTGACGCACGGCTTTGAGTTTGAGGCAAACCCCTGGATTAAGAAGTATATCGAGGATTTGATAGCTGAGCAAAACCACTATCTGGAGGCCAGGATGGCACGGCAGGCGCCTCAGCTGAAAGAAGACGATATGGATTTCGATCAGTTGATCAAGACATTTTCGGGAGGCGTCTATCGACAAATGATGTCACCGGACGAAAATCCTGTTTTGGCAAAGATTCAGTCACTGATGTCAGTTCTTGAGGGCTATAGCGAGCATGTTATGGAAGTGACTAGTTCAATGTTAATCGATGAAGCCGGAGCAATTGGTGACCTGATAGACTACGCGCGGAAAAACCGTCACTGGATTCACAGAATAGTTGAAAAAGCGATTCGCCTTGAGATTAAACTGGAGCAGTATAAATTAGGAAATATCTTTATTAAGAACGCTGTGAACGCTGGCGGAATGGAGCTGGCAAATAAAGTTTGGGAAGGCCCCGCCAATTTGCCGACCTTGACTGAATTAAGACAACCCGAGCTCTGGGTTACGCGAATGCTCAAGAGAGAATCTAGTTAGCGAGCAGCTTTTTTTGAATCATCGGGTAAGTTGTTTTGTCTTCTCGACCCAGGCGCCAGAGAACGATGCCCGCAAGGTCATATTTTTGGACCAAATCAATTTTTGCTTCTAAGCTTCGACTATTTTCAAACCATATCTGATGGAATATTCCTTCGTGCCAGTAGGTCAAAAATGGTGATGCAGAAGCGTCATCCCATCCCATTGGGCGATCTTTTGGAATATTGTCGAAGACAATGCTTTTAGCCGATCCCGAACCTGTCCAGTCGTATCCATAGGTTGGTAAACCGAGTACGAGCTTCTCTTTAGGGATTTTAGAAAGAGAAAAAGCTATCACTTCTTCGACCCAGGTAATGGAGGCAATGGGTCCCGGTTCACTATCTCGATAGTGTTGGTCATAGGCCATAATGCGAACATAGTCCGCAGCTTCTGCAATGGCTGCGTAATCATGGCTCTGCGCGCCATACCAGCCACCAGGTTCCGCTGTCTTTGCGTTGACAGTTACCACCAGCTTCTTCTTATGTGAATGAATCGCCGCGCTGAGCTCTTTGATAAATGCGTTAAACGTTTCGCGATCTGACGCAGCTAAATTCTCGTAGTCAATATCGATTCCATCATATTGAAACTCGTCAATCTTCGAGACTATGCTGTTGATGTGAAATTGTCTTTTTTCGGCGTCGTTGAGGACAGTACCGGCTACTCCTTCATCTGGGCTACTGATCGTCGGAATAACTTTCTGATCTTGATTTCTAATTGCCTCTAGCAAATCTATGTCTTCTGATCCATTTGGCACACTAATGTTTCCGTCTTCAGCAAGCGTGTACCAGAAGGGGGAGATTTCAGTAAGTGAGCCGGGAAATTCAGTAATGGAACTTTTACCTGTTTGCGTATCCCAGTAGGGCAACCAGCCCGCGACTATCTTTTTTTGTTCCTTGCTGGCGGATCTAAGCGGTTTTTTCTCATCTTTTGCCGGCGACTGCTTCAATGGCGCAAAAGATCCCAATATAAGTATGATGACAACAACGATAATGCGGGGACCATATACCGGCTTCCACAAGGATCCGGCCTCTCGGGAGAAATGTTGATACGAAAGACTACCCACGAGCGCCATGCCACCTTTTTTAGCTGCCCTTTAGAAAGAGACAACTGTTTTTTGTTTCTTTGGTGCGCCAGGCTAGCACCGTCTCAAATTTTAGTCAAGAGCTGCAAGAAAGCCCTTTTATGGCCTGTGTTTAGCGCAAAAAAAGTCGGGGAAAGCTAGATTTGGAATAAAAGGAGGTCTTCAAAAAAATGGCAAAGCCCGCTTGGATTGAAATTGTTCCCGAGGAGGAAGCATCGGGAAAGCTAAAACGCGCATATGACAAAGTGTGCGCAGATCATGGTCAAAATCTGAACATCGCCAGGGCATCTAGCTTGTGGCCGGAACTTATCGAATCTCAAGAGCAGGAATATTGTCTTTTTTCAAAAAATAAAACCTATCTTGATGACGACATAAAAGACCTTATAGGCGCGCTGGTGGCACAAGTTAATCACTCAGAGTATTACAGCAATTACTATCGTTGCTCATTGATTGAACGTGGTTGGACAGATGAGAAGGTCACGCACATATTGCAGGACATTAGATCCACCCACCTTGATGATAAGGGCCGCGCGTTTCTGATTTTTGCGGACAAGCTTACAAGGCGTCCGCAATCAATGTCATCCTCAGATATAAACGAGCTGCGTTCAGCCGGTATCAATGATCGCGGCATTCTTGAGGTGGCCGCGCTTGCCGGTTATCACAACTATCTAGTGCGGGTCGCGAATGCGCTTGGCGTCGAGGATGACTAATCTAAAATATTAGATTACTAGTCCTGAGTCAAAATGTAATCATCGTATTCGGTCTCTAGCCGGAGCTTGTGCCGCGCTTCCTGTTTGGCCAGGAATTCAAAGAGTTTCTTGAAGTCGGGGTCGCTCGAGTGCTTGGCCAACCCGTTATACAAGGAATGCGAATGCTCCTCACTTTTCA
>JAUVQD010000038.1 GCA_030598355.1 Actinomycetes bacterium | reverse complement strand
TGAAGCTAAATCGTTGGCCGAGTCAATAATAGTGGCCCAGCGGGATGTTCGCCTTTGCCGGCAGTGTTTTAATTTTAGCGGCGGTGAAATTTGCGATATTTGCGCGGACAAGAGCAGAAAACAGGATATTTATTGTGTCGTTGGTGAGGCAAAAGACATTATCGCAATCGAGCGAAGCGGCTCCTACAGAGGCCTCTATCACGTTTTGGGCGGGGTCATCTCGCCAATGGAGGGAATGGGGCCCGAAAAACTTAAGATCCCCGAGCTGCTTGAAAGATTAAAGAAAGCCCCTGTGCATGAAGTGGTGTTGGCGCTGAACCCGAATATTGAGGGTGAGGCAACCGCCATGTATCTGGCGAAGCTGCTAAAACCACTTGGGGTCAAGGTTACCAAGATAGCTAGCGGTCTGCCGGTCGGCGGCGACCTTGAGTATGCCGACGAAATAACTTTGGGTAGAGCGCTTGATGGCCGCCGCGATATCTAGTTTTAGTTTTCCAAAATATTTAAAAACCTTGAAAATCATTTCTGTTCGTCTAAAATAGAAAGCCCTTGTGCGTTAAAGCACGCGATTGTCAGGAAAACCCTATTTAAGGGTATTTATTAATTGCGAAAAACGGCAGGGTCGACATTTAAAGAAAGGTAGAATTTGCGATTGTGGAAGATCTGACCGAGATTCGATGGCATGGTCGTGGTGGCCAGGGTGCTGTCACAGCCGCCAAATTGGTCGCGGAAGCGGCGCTAAAACAAGATAAGTATTTTCAAGCCTCACCGGAATACGGGCCGGAAAGAATGGGCGCGCCGATTCAGGCATTTACGAGAATCTGCCCTGAGCCGATTCTAATTCATTGCGCGGTTACCAATCCTGATATTGTCGTGGTTTTAGATCCGACTCTTCTGAGCGTTGTCGATGTTACAGACGGCTTGGTTGAAAACGGGGCTTTGGTCATTAATACAGATATGTCTCCAGCCGAGGTGCGACAGGCCAATAATATTGAAGGGTACCAAATAGTCACAGTAGACGCTTCAAAAATCGCGGTTGAGAGTATTGGAAGAGCAATACCGAATACCCCGATGTTAGGAGCTGTTCTTAAGGCAACAGGAATTATGGATTTGGAAAAAGTTGCCGAGCATATTCGTTCATCTTTCGGAAAAAAATTCAGCCCCGAGATTATTGAGGGCAATGTTGAGGCGCTGAACCGGGCGTATCAGGAGGCACGGTCAGAGTGAGCTGGGATATCAAAAACTTAAAGAAGTGGAAGGTCGGGGATCATCCGGCAGGCGCGTTAATTCCAACAGGCGGTAATGCTGTTGAATATAAAACCGGCGGATGGCGCTCGGAAAAACCCCGTTGGATTGAAGAAAAGTGCACGCATTGCATGATCTGCTGGGTTTTTTGTCCTGATACATCTATTGAGGTAAAAGAGAGCAAGATGCTGGGGATTGACTACGATCACTGCAAGGGGTGCGGTATTTGCGCCGAGGAGTGTCCAACAGACGCAATCGTAATGGAAGAGGAAGAGAAATAAATGTCTAAAACAGTGGCCTTAACCGGGAACCTTGCTTGCGCTCACGCGATGCGGCAGATTAATCCTGACGTAGTGGCGGCCTATCCGATCACACCTCAAACGACGATTGTCGAGGAGTTTTCAACTTTTGTCGCCAACGGGCAAGTCGACACAGAATATGTAACCGTTGAAAGTGAACACAGTGCCATGAGTGCCTGCGTTGGCGCCTCGGCGGCAGGTTCTCGTGTAATAACGGCTACCTCGTCTCAAGGTTTGGCGCTGATGTGGGAAATACTTTATATCGCTTCGGCTTTGAGATTGCCGATTGTTATGCACAACGTAAATCGGACTCTTGCCGGTCCGATCAATATTCACTGTGATCATCAAGACAGTATGGGCGCGCGTGATTCTGGTTGGATACAGATTCACTGCGAAAATGCCCAAGAGGCATATGACACAACAATTCAAGCCATAAGGATAGCTGAAGACAACCGGGTTCGTCTGCCGGTATTGGTCTGTTTAGACGGTTTCATAATAAGTCACGCCATTGATCGTTTAGATATGCTCGATGATCCAGAAGTTAAGAAGTTCGTTGGTGAGTTTGAGCCGGCCATCTCGATGCTCGACCCCGAAGAGCCGATTACAGTTGGACCTTTTGACGGCTTGCACGGCCAGTTTTTTGAGTTTCGGCGGGCGCAAGAACTAGCTACCCTCGGGTCATTGCCGGTCATCGAAGAGATAGGAAAAGAATACGGGGCCGTTAGTGGGCGACCGTATGGACTTATCGAGGAATATAAACTAGATGATGCTGAAATAGCGATCGTAGTTTTGGGCTCAACCGCCGGGACAACTCGCGTGGTGGTCGATAGTTTGCGGGCTGACGGAGTAAAGGCTGGTCTGCTTAAGATTCGAAGCTTTCGTCCGTTTCCCATCAAGCAGATCACAGATGCTTTAAGCGGTGTAAAAGCCGTGGCAGTCTTAGACCGTTCCTTATCTCCCGGAGCGATTGGCGCGCCGGTTTTTCAAGAAGTTAGATCGGCGCTATACGACTCTGAGAGTCGGGTTCCGATTATCAATTTTATTTATGGCTTGGGCGGAAGAGATGTTTCAATGGGTCTCATCAAGGAAGCTTATACTGTTCTGTCCGATATCGTTAAAGACGGCCAGGTAAAGCAAACTATTAATTACTTGGGTCTTAGGGAATAGAGGGAAAATTGGCCAGTCTCAGGGAACTTTCAAAGAAAAAAGATTATTTGACCGGTGGTCACCGACTCTGTGCTGGTTGCGGTCATTCAATAGCTGTCCGTCAGGTTCTTTTAGCTTCCGAGGATCCGGTGGTAGTTGGTTGTGCTACCGGATGTCTTGAAGTATCAACAACAATTTATCCTTATACTGCTTGGAAGTGCAGTTATATTCACAATGCTTTTGAAAATGTGGCCGCCACTATCAGTGGCGTGGAATCCGCGTATCAGGCTCTGAAGCGGCGCGGCAAAGTAGATAAAGAATTGAAATTTGTCGCGTTTGGCGGAGACGGCGGCACTTATGATATCGGTCTTCAATCATTAAGCGGGGCTCTAGAGCGGGGTCATAATATGCTCTATGTTTGTTGTGACAACGGTGCTTATATGAATACCGGTATTCAACGTTCAAGCGCTACTCCAAAAGGGGCTTGGACAACCACGACACCTGTCGGGTCAGTGAGGCCGGGCAAGCCACGTAGGCGAAAAGATCTAACCGCTATCTGCGCGGATCACAATATTCCATATGTCGCTCAAGCTTCGATCAGTCATTGGAAAGATTTGCACGCCAAGGCAGCGAAGGCGTTGCAAACAGATGGACCAGCTTTTCTAAATATATTATCACCGTGTCCGAGAGGCTGGCGCCATCCATCAGATCAGACAGTCAAAATGGCAAAACTTGGAGTGCAGACAGGCTATTGGCCGCTTTATGAGGTTGAAAACGGTGTCTGGAAAGTCACAGTCAAGGTTAGACAGCCAAAACCTGTCGCTGAATGGTTTAAACTTCAAGGTCGATTCAAGCATCTTTTTGCTCCCGGAAACGAGGCTCTTCTGGCTGATCTCCAGGCAGACGTCGATAGCCAACGGGAACGCATATTGGCAAGATGCGAGTCAACTCAAGAATAAGATTTCTTCTCCCAAAAATAAGCTTGCTCCCCCTAAGAGTTCCTACTGGTTTACTAGACGTTTCTTAAGGGTACTTTCATATAGCTAGTAACGAGGGGAGTTTCTTTTGGATAAAAGGAAATATAGAGTTCTAAGAGTAATGATGGTCGTCTTCAAATTAGTGGCTTGGGTAAGCCTTATAGTCAGCTTGATCGCCAGTGTCACTTTTCTTATCCAGTTTAGTCTCATGTCTCAACAGCTTGGGACTAGTGTCCCAGCGTTTGCCGGCTTTACCCTATTCATCGCGTTTGTTGCCAACGGGTTCTTTGTTTTCGGTAGCCTTCTGGCTATATCTGAGCTGATACGTTTGGTTTTCGATATTGAAAAACAAATACGTGTGACAAGAGATAAGGTCACAGAAGTAAGGCACGCAGCTTAAGACACCGCTTTTTTACCGGTTTGCCAAACCCTTATACGTTCACCTTGCCTGTCGACAGCTTTGCCTGCTAAAATAGGCCCAATTCTGTAAAACATTGCTGAAGCGCGGGGGCTTTTAAGTGGGAACAATTGTACAAAAATACGGCGGTACGTCAGTAGCCGATGTCGACAAAATACGAAATGTTGCTGAAAAAATCATAACCACTCAAGCCTCAGGAACTGACGTTGTGGTAGTTGTATCCGCTCTTGGCGGAACCACTGATGAGCTTCTTGAAATGGCGTACGAACTTAATCAAGACCCGCATGACCGGGAAATGGATATGTTGCTAGCTACCGGGGAACAGATTTCAATTGCTCTGCTTTGCATGGCTATAGCGGCCCTTGGTCACGATGCGATATCTCTCACTGGAGCCCAAGTAGGAATTGTGACCGACAGTAGTCACACTAAGGCTAGAATAGTGGATGTGAGTGCCGACCGGATAGTTGATGAGCTGGGAAAAGGAAAGATTGTCATCGTGGCCGGCTTTCAGGGTGTCACGGACGATAACGATATTACGACCCTCGGCCGTGGCGGTTCGGATACAACCGCTATAGCATTGGCCGCTAAACTTCAAGCTGAGCGCTGTGAAATATATACCGATGTTGCCGGCGTTTTTACAGCCGATCCGCGCGTCGTGTCCGATGCCCGGCTGCTGAAGGTTGTATCATATGAGGAAATGTTGGAAATGACGGCCACGGGGGCCAAGGTTCTCCAGGTACGTTCGGTCGAATACGCCCGTAATCATAAGGTTATAATCGAGGTAAAGTCTAGTTTTTCTGATGCCGGCGGGACAGTGATAAAGGAGTCGGACGAAATGATGGAAAAAGCGATAGTTAGCGCGATAGCGCATGATTTGGATGAAGCGAAAATAACGATTTTCGGAGTACCTGATAGACCTGGAATCGCAGCGGCTGTTTTTAGGGCGTTGGCCGACGCTCTAATAAACGTTGATGTGATTATCCAGAATGTCAGCGAAAAAGGTATCACCGATATCTCGTTCACATTGCCGGCTAGTGACTTTGTTAGGGGCAAACAGACAATCGAGGAATTGGAAAAAGACCTTGACGCACGAGGGTCGGCTTTTGATGAGGAGATTGCCAAAGTTTCATTAATTGGTGCCGGCATGAGAAGTCATCCGGGAATTGCCGCTCGTATGTTTGAGATATTGGCGGAGAATAAAATCAACATTGATATGATCAGTACCTCAGCAATTAAGATATCTTGTGTGATAGAAGAAAAAGACGCCGATCGGGCGGTCCGAGCTCTTCACGCCGGGTTCAATCTTAAAGATGCCGATGGTCTGTCCCCGGGGGCTTAAGTATGCGCGAGTATAATGTTGCCATCGTCGGAGCGACTGGGGCCGTTGGTGAACAAATGCGGAAAATCCTGGAAAGCCGGGACCTTCCTGTTTCTCACCTAAAACTGCTGGCGTCTGAACGCTCTGAAGGAAAACGTCTAACCTGGAAACGAGTGGGTACGGAAGTTGAAGTTTTGGGTGCCGATTCATTTCAGAACATTGATATAGCTCTCTTTTCCGCGGGCTCAGAGATTAGCGAAGAATACGCGCCGATTGCCAGAGATTCCGGCGCTGTCGTAATTGATAACAGCAATGCTTGGCGCATGGATCCGGAGGTTCCGTTGGTTGTACCGGAAGTAAATCCTGCCGCTCTCATGGGCCATCATGGTCTAATCGCCAATCCGAATTGTTCAACTATACAAATGGTTGTGGCTCTTAAACCCCTCCATGATCGATGGAACCTGAAGAGAGTAGTTGTCTCGACTTACCAAGCCGTTTCCGGATCTGGTCAAAAAGCGGTAGATGAGCTGATGGCGCAATCCGAAGCTTATTTGGCCGACAAACCTTTGGACATAGAGTCTTATCCTCACCAGATTGCTTTTAATTTGATTCCTCATATTGATGTCTTTGATGATGATGGGAACTCCAAAGAAGAAATGAAGATGGTTCATGAGACCAGGAAGATACTTGACCTAGATGATCTGCCGATCACCGCGACGACGGTTAGGGTGCCAATCGTCGTCGGTCACTCTGAATCAATCAATGTTGAGTTGAGCGAGCCGGTGGATGTCGAGGAGGCTCGAAAAATACTGGCGGAATCGAGCGGCATAACAGTGATCGATAATCCCCGCGAAGCGGAATATCCTATGCCGCTTAACGCAGCTGGCATGGATGATTGTTATGTTGGGAGGATAAGGCGCGACGACTCGCTGGCCTCTGGCTTGAACCTGTGGGTGGTCGCTGATAATCTTCGCAAGGGCGCGGCTCTAAATGCTGTGCAGATAGCTGAGGTTTTGGTAAGAGCGGGCCTAAAAGAGTAGATAAACCTGTGACAGAACTACAGAAAAGATTTCAAAAAAGCACTCAGACATCTTGGATAGGTATCACGATTACGCTGATACTGACGATCTTCAAGTTCTTCGCTGGAATCGTCGGACGAAGTCAGGCTATGATCGCTGACGCGGTTGAGTCCCTATCGGACATTGTCTCCACGATCATCGTTTTAGTCAGCCTTCGTATAGCTCGCAAACCAGTTGATCAGGATCATCCATATGGTCATGGGCGAGCCGAATCGATTGCCACAGGTGTGATTTCAATAATCATCGCTATTGCCGGTTTCTTGATTGTTGGTCGCACCATCTATTCAATTATTGAGGGCGATACAATCGTACCGGGCGTGATCGCGCTTGTCGCGGCTGTCGTGACGATTGTAGTCAAGGAAAGTCTTTACCAATATGTTTCTTTCATGGGTCGTAAATACAAAAGCTCACTCCTTTTGGCTAGCGCTGCCGACCATCGTAAAGACGCATTAACGTCTCTGGCCACTTTAGTCGGTATAGCTGGCGCGAGAAGCGGTTATCCGATATTGGATCCGTTAGCAGCGGCCGTTGTCTCAATCGCCATATTTAAGCTTAGCTACAATACAGCAACAAGAGCTACTCAAGAGCTTATGGATCGTATTCCCGAAGACGCGACAATGGAAAGTATTCGTGAAATATCTGAGGATTGCGAAGGTGTTGAGCATGCTTTTGCGAGAGCCAGAAGTCTCGGACCGGATATTTTTGTCGAGATCAAGATTGATATAGATCCCACCTTGACCGTTTCAGAAGGTCATGAAATCGCGAAAAGAGTAAAGACGAGTATTATCGCGGAAGTTGAAGGTACAACCGACGTTATGGTCCATGTAAATCCACATTATGATTGAGAATTGTTTCTGTATGAAAGTTAATTTAGGCGGTGTTTTATGACTAAACTCATGATCTCGGTTATTGGGGCTTCAAAAGCGACACCCCGGGAATTTCAGCTGGCCGAGGAGACAGGCAAAGCAATAGCTGTTGCTGAGTGTGTACTGGTCTGTGGTGGGCTCTCTGGCGTTATGGAGGGTGCCGCCAAGGGATCAACTGAAGCCGGAGGGTTTAGTGTCGGCATTTTGCCTCAGAACGATAAGAGTCAAGCTAATCCCCATCTTAGCATTGCTCTGCCAACCGGCCTCGGGCACATGCGGAATTATCTTGTAGCCTCGGCTGCCGATGGCGTTATTGCTATTGGCGGCGCGGCTGGGACTTTAAGTGAAATCGGTATGGCCTTGAAGCTTGGACGTCCATTAGTTTTGCTTGAGTCACTTGATATCGACGCGACCGGTCTAGACGGCGCGGGCACCTTTCGAGCGGCAGCGCCAAATGAGGCTGTCAAATTATTGCTTGGGGTACTTCGAAAAAAGTAATTAAACTATGTTTGTATCTTGTTGTCCAAGGATGTCTGTAGGCTGAAACCACGTTTTTGCTTCTTCGTTACTCTCATGAAGAGAAAACAATTTGTCAAAACCAGTTAGTCTTAGAAGTTTTTTGATCTGAGGTTGGGGGCTCACCAAAGTTATGTCTTGGTTTTTGTTCTTCAATTTTTCACGTAGTCTGAGAAGAACCTGTAGACCAGACGAGTCCATGAAATCCAATTTTTCCAGATTCAAGATCAGGGAGCGTGAACCCTTCTGACTGCACTGCCAGATCTGAGAAAACATCCAGGGGGCGCTGCTTAAATCTACTTCACCGACGATGTCGAGAATCGGAACCGCTTCAGATTCCGAATTTACGAATAGAGAACAGTTTGCTGAAACTGATTTTGATGAGAAGGGTTTACCGTAGCTCGTATCGTCGATAGCTAGCTTCCTCCTCATTTTACTGTCGCTTCTTTAGGAAGTACTTTCTTGACCCACGCCACACTCTTATGGTTTCTCTCTTGGAAACGCTTATTTTCTGCTCTATACTTGCTTTCATATATTCTTATCGCTTTTTGTGTTCTCTCAAACATACCGAGGTCAGAGAATGATAAAAACGTTAACGGCCATCAAAATAACCGAGTCTTTGTGTCAGCGCTGCTACGAATGTGTTCGCAAATGTCCGGTGAAAGCCATCAAAATAACAGAATCAGACTTAGGAATATCAAGCGACAGGTGTATCGCGTGCGGAGCCTGTACTTTGACATGCGCTAAAGGCGTGTTTAGTTCGGAAAATAGTGCCGGACAGATTAGAGACCTTTTGGCCAGCCAGCCTGTGGTCGCAGTGTTGGCGCCGGAAATAGATGCGGTCTTTCCGGGTATTGATAGGACCCAGCTCGTCTCCGCCCTGAAAGACCTGGGATTTTTCACTGTGGAAGAGCTCGTTATCGCGGAAGAAATGGTGGCTTTGGCATATACCGAGCTTCTTTCTCGTGATAGCAATGGACCGATAATACGATCGACGTGTCCTGCGGTCGTAAACTACATTGAAATATTCCATCCGGACATGATAGGAAAGTTAGCTCCAATCGCTAGCCCGATGATCGTGCAGGGGCGGTTAGTGAAAAAGCTATATGATGAAGAACCCATAGTTGTTTTTATCGGACCATGCATCGCCAAGAAGGCTGAAATTGAAAAAGATGATGGCGGCGCAATTGACTACATTTTGACGTTTGACCAAATGATGGGCATGTTGCGAGAGGCTTCAATAGATCCAGCGGCTTATCCGAGCGAAGAAGATGCACGTCCGGTTTTAATTCGGAGCTTTTCGGCTCCGGGTGGTTTTCCGATCAGCTTATTAAATGTCTGCAAGATCGTTGATTTGCTGATATCGAGAAGCGTTGTGGCCAAAAAACAACTATTGTCAGAATCTGAC
>JAUVQD010000227.1 GCA_030598355.1 Actinomycetes bacterium | reverse complement strand
GTTGGTTTTGCCGGCACTAAAGGGTTCGCCGGCGGATTTGGTCTTCGGGCTCTCCCGGATTTTGGGGAAGAGCTGTGGCGTTTTTTCTATCAGGAAACTATTGCCGAAGCTGAGAAGCTCAGAAAACCGCTGAAAGAACTGAAGACTGATATAAAAATTGCCATTACCCACTACGCTCCAATAATGGCTACGGTGACAGGAGAGGATCCGCAAATCTATGGCTTCTTGGGAAGCTCAGAGTTGGCAAAAGCCATTGATGACGGCGCCGCCGATTTGGCTATTCACAGCCATGCGCATTTTGGTCAGGAGGCCGGCTTTACACCCGGCGGCGTGCCTGTCAGAAATGTATCAGAGCCGTTAATCGGTCGATCCTACGCGACTTTTGAGCTAGCCTGGCCCCGACGATAATCATCGTACAAGCTATCAATTATATTGCTGGGGACCAGCTGTTGTCCCGTATTTTCCATGTGCGTGGCCTGAGCAAAGAAGAGAAAGCTGAGGAATTTTAAGACGTCCTTCGGAGCCTGTTTTATTAAATAATCCCAATCAAAATCCTTTGTATTCTCTAAAACTGACAGCGCGTCATACCAATCTCGCGGTCGTGTTTCTTTTGAGGCCATGATTTTCAAGACAACTAGATTCTCAGGGTCAATAATTCGGAAAACAAAATCATCAATCTTAAACCATCGTTGTCGCTCCAGGATTTCATGTGTCAGCTTCATTCCACCCTTGGCCTTAAATATTAGGTCAATTTGGGCTTCGTCCAAGGCAGCTTTATATATCCAACGATGATTGGTTTCATCGGTTGAGAAATCCGCGCTTCTGAGCGCCTCAAGTGTAGCCAGCGCATCGTGTTGACAAATCATAAGGTCTATATCGTGTGTTGGCCGTCTCCGCCCGTACGCCCAAACGGCGATTCCGCCAAAAACTACGTAATCGATTTGGCGATCATCTAATGCGTCAGTAGCACGCTTGAATATTTCAAGAAGGTCTTTCATAGTCTAATTTGTGCTTTTCCCGAAAGAACGTCACTTAAAAACAACAAGCAATATACTGACATTATTAGGGTCTTCTTCGAGCGGTTTAGTCGGCTTAAAAGGTCGGAATAATAATATAAACCAATCATTGTCTAAAAGGAGTGTTTGTTATGGATTTAGCTGATGCACCGATTCCCCAGACAGGTTTCTTCGTGACTCATTTTTTAACTGTTGAAGATCAGGAAAAATCTAAGGATTTCTATGTGGGCGTTTTAGGAGGAAAAGTCATCGTTCCGGAAAATCCAGCCATTATCAAGTTGGCTAACTCATGGATTATTTTAAACTCTGGAGGCGGACCAACTCCAGATAAACCGGAGGTTCTTCTCGAAACTCCGCAAGACCCCAATAAAGTTAACAGCTTTCTGAATTTAAGAGTTGCCGACATTCAGGCTTGCTACAAAGAATGGCGGGCCAAAGGGGCGCATTTCTTGACGGAGCCCCTCGATAATCATGGATGGGAAACGAGATGCTACATGCGCGATCCTGACAGATATATCATTGAAGTGGGGCAGTCCAGTCAAAAGATGATTGATTTTTTCAAGGAAGGTGCCGCTTAAGCCTAGACACATGGGCGTCTGGCCTAGGCTGCCACACCCGGTTCTTGCGCGACACAGATACAGTTGCGTCCGTTTGACTTGGCGCTATACACCGCGGCGTCAGCGGCCTGAACAAGAACATCAGCACTAATTCCATGCGTCGGTAAGGTCGCAACACCTATCGAGCACGTCGGCATGGGAATCTTCTTAAGCCCATGGACGATAGTGAGATTGGGCGCCCGGGTTCTAATGATTTCAGCGCGTTCCATTGCTGATTTCAGCGTGGTTTCGGGCATTATAATCAGGAACTTCTCACCGCCGTACCGGCAAACAATGTCGCTGGCGCGCATACTGCTTTGCAAAAAAGAGCTAAGTTCTTTTAGAGCGATATCCCATGCCACGTGCCCGTATGTGTCATTTATTGATTTCGGCCTATCCAAATCTATCATAATAATACTAAGCGGTTTATTGCTTCTTAAGGCCCGAGAGATTTCACGGTCTAGCGATTCTTCCATGTGCCTCCGGTTGAAAGATTCGTTAGCGGATCGCGAATCGACTCGGCACGTAGTTGCTCGCGAAGTTTCAGATTGGCCAACGAGAGCCCGATATGCTCAGCGAGATTCCTTGCCAGCTCTTTTTTTTGCTCAAGTTTATCGAGGTTTTGATTTTGTGTTTGACCGGAAATATGGAAAAGTCCGATCAGCTCACCATAAGTCATGATGGGGATGCAGAGCGAAAAAGCCGGTAGATCTTGACCAAGATGAGGACAGGGCTGTTCAATGTTCTCTTCAGCAAAGATGTGTATTTGATTGTCTAAGCGCCCAACAATCCCGGAGGGAAAAAACAGCCCTAGGATTCCCTGAGACATTTTTATGACCCGGCAATTCCCTTAATTCGTTGTGTGTTAGGTCAACGAGGAAAAGCTTAACTGTGTCACCAGGCATCAGCTTTTCGACAGTTTCAGAAAAAATCATCCCGAGCTCGCTGTTTGAATCACACATTTGCAATTGAGAGTCCATTTTCGGAAATGAGCTCGGTTCGGAACGCAATGTCTTTCCGGGCTTCTATTGCCTGCTGAAGTGTCTTGTTGCTGGCATTGACATGTTCAAACTGGTCTTTTACTTCGGAGATCATTTCCATTAGCGGATTGAAGAAAATCAGATACAAAATTGGTACTACTGTCACGATCAGCAGCGTGCTATCAATTAGAGGTTCGGATATAAGAGGGAGAAATGAGAGAAAAGAGTTGAGGGCAATCATGATCAGGAACTCCATGAGGAAGATTGTGATAATAATTGTTCCAATTAAGCTAAGCGCCAGGCCAGCCGCTTTTTTGTGGCTGAAATATCAAAATGTCTGAGGGATCTCCACCAGCTTTGAACGGCTCTCAACTCCTGATTTCAAC
>JAUVQD010000073.1 GCA_030598355.1 Actinomycetes bacterium | reverse complement strand
GCTAAGAACAAACCCGTTGATAAAACCACTGAAAACACTTCCATTGTCCGGTTTAGGGAGCTTCGCGCCGGGAATAACCACCGACGTAACATAGATATCCTATGGGGGGAGGGGATCAGATGCGTAATCGTATTGTATTAATCTTAGCGGCCATCGCCCTGGCGGTACTGATGGTCGCGCCGACGATGGCGTTAGCCGGGGCCAGAATTCAAGACGAAGGCGAAGGCACCGTAACGCTTGACGCGCGTGGCGAAGACACGCCCGAGCAGGCAACAGCGACAGTCAAATTCAAACTGCAAAAAGTTGATGCAGGCTATGTAAAGCTTTCGTATGACGCGGAGGTGAGGAACCTACCACGAAAAGCCGGACGGATCTTTGTCGCTTGGATTGTAGATGAAGAGACCGGTTTCAGCAGGCCTTTAGGAGTTTTCCAAACCGACAGAGACGGGAATGCTGAGCGATCAGGTAGCGGTCAAGCCGTTTTCTTTGCTCCATTCAACAAAGTCCAAGTAACGTCAGAAGAATTGAATGATCAAGACCCTAGGAAGGGCGATCAAGTTGTACTCGAAGGCACCCTTGAATAACACCTTTGACTAACATCTTTGGCTAGCCACGGTCATTTTCATCAAATGGACCCCTGTTAAAAGTCGGGGGTTCATTTCTTTTATGATTCGGTGTGAATGTACTCATGAAGGTGAGCGCTCAGGACTCGATAGGAGGACCTTGCAGCAAGTCCACGCCTACTCCTTACAATAGGGAGGCGCTCACTGGTGCTGCGGAGCGTTGGTTGCGAAGAGACTGAATGTGCGCTTGGCTGACAAACCCTGGATAAGCTTCGAACATCTGTGGTGCGGTAAATTCACTGGGCCGGTGGTTCAACCCTCAGATGGCGAGCTGTGATTGAGAGAAAGCGAAACTACAGCCAAATCATCCGAAAGCGTGCACCCACAGCGGATAAGCTCGTCTAAGATTCTTCCCGGTGCTTCAGCTGCCAACAATGCGGTTGTATTTTGAAGATAATCAATTAGTCTTTTCTCGCTAAACATATAGGTTGCGCACCTCGCTTCGATCACTCCATCTGTATACAGAGTAAGAAGGTCGCCTTCATTGAGTCGTTGCTGGTCGTCTGGGCGGTCAAGAAAATCAAGCACTCCGAGTGGTGGGCCGCCCGCATCCAAGACATCAATATCGCCTTTTTGTCGCTTGATGATCGGCGGGGGGTGGCCCGCGCAGCAGTAGGTGAGAATCCCTGACTGTGTGTCCAAGATACCGACGAAGGCAGTGACGAAGGTGGATGAATCCGTTTCTTTCATGGTGACAACGTTTGTTTTTGTTATGATCTCTCCCGGCGCGTGGCCTTCGTAAGCATAGCCTCTTATCGTATGTTTTAGCGTCGATGTGAGTGCGGCTGCTCCCAATCCTTTGCCGGAGACATCACCTATTACGACCCCGATCTTATCGCCTTGGAGGGCAAAGAGATCATAGAAGTCACCGCCGACCATGGCCGCTTCCGATGCCGAACGGTAGAGATGCCCGAATTCAACGTGAGGCAGGTCTTCCGGCACAACCAGAAGAGATTCCTGCAAGGTGCTGGCAATCTCTTGTTGTTCAGAGAAAAGCCGGGCATTTTCGAGGGACAACGAGATTGAAACACCCAACTTCGTGGCAAAATCCACTTCTTCTCGTGTGAACTCCATTTGCTTGGTGAAATAACGGAAAACCAACATGCCCAAAACTCGCTCACCGAACACCAGGGGTACGAGCAACAATGATCGCAGCCCGATCTTTTGCGCCATCTCTTTGTTCGCCCGGTCATCGTTGAGCATGTCAGAAATAGCGAGAGGTGCCGGATTTTCGGCCATTCGCGGCGGGGGGTCCAATGTGTCATATGGGATTTTTGTTCCGATCTTGTCCGGCGACCGACCGTGAACTTGTTCTAAAACCCAATGGTTGCCTTCAAGCAAGAAGAAAGCTGCTGAGTCTGCCCCAATGGCCGTTGCTGTGGTTGATATAATTTCGTCCATGACGTCGAAGATGTTCAATTTTGAGCTTGCCACTGCATTGATTTCATTCAGGAAGTCTCTTAATTCGTTGGCCCTCTTTCGTATCGACAAATCTCGGAAGATGCCTATTATCAGAAGTTTTTCACCTAGTTTGAAAACGCTGGCGCTTATTTCGGCTGGAATATCACAACCACTGGCGTGTCGGACTAACACCTCCATTGTGAGCCCCTGACCCTTGGCAATATGTTCCCTGCAGATCTCTTCGTATTGTTCGGCTTTATCCGGTGGGTGCAACTTTGACCGGTGCATCCCAATGATTTCCGAGAGTGGCCGCCCGATAAGCTGACCACCTTTTTGATTTGCTTCGACAACAGTCCCGGTTTCTGCGTCGGCCACAAAAATCGCGTCGTTGGCTAATTCCAGAAGCTTACGATACTTTTCTTCCGATTCTGCGAGGGTCATTTCGACCCGCTTTCGTTCCGTTGTATCTCTAGCAATACCTAAGATGGCTTTCACTTGACCGTTATCATTGAGTAACGGGATTAAACGAGTATCTAGCCACTTCTCTCCGGTAGGAAAAGCAAAGAGCCGCTCCATCGAAAAAGGTTTCTTTGTCTCCATAATTTTTTGCAGGCTGGACTTCATTTTTCCAAATATGTCGGGGGGAAATAGTTCACTAACCGGTTTTCCCAGCAGCTCAGTCGGATTGCTGCTATGCTCTTTGGCCCCCGCTTTATTTACATAGTCCAAGCGAAATTCGCGATTGATAATGAAAATCGAATCATCAGCGGATTCCGCCAGCTCGCGATAGCGTTGTTCACTGTCTTGAAGAGCTGCCTGCAAGTGCGCCGAGGTTTCGGCTTCCGGGGGCGCGCTCGGAGTTCCGAACTCAGCATTTTCGAGCACAAGTTCGCTTTCAGGCAGGGTCGTCTCGCTTGAATTAACTTGTTGTTTTTTGTCAGTCATCCTATAAGCAACCGTCCTCCTACTGGTCAACTTACCACTATTTGATACTTTTAATCCACCTGAGTGGAGTTACCCCGATTCCAGTTTTTGGATGTTTTAGAACGCTTATTTTGGGCATAATTTAGGAAGCGATCGGTAAATATGCTTCAGTGGCCGTCAGCTTTCTGTTCCGTGTACCGGTAAATTGACGATTTTCTAGCCAAGTCAACAATCGATGGTAAGCCAACCTTGTAAGACCCAGCTTGTCTATATGGCCAAACGACTTGATTACATAAAAAGAGTGGGCAATCAGAACGAGCTTTCAGAGGAAGCTCGTCTGGTTTCACATCGCTTTTTGGCTATTGCCAACCAACACACAGAGCTGGACTCGCTGCTGCAAGCATTCATATCCGAGCTGCAAGAGCTTAGCCGCTGTTCTGCTGTAGGAATTCGTATTTTGGACGAGGACGGCAATATCCCCTATGAAGCCCAGATAGGTTTTTCCCAAGAGTTCTACGAACTAGAAAGCCCGCTTTCAATTAAGTCGGATGAATGTATGTGCATAAATGTTGTCAAGGGGTCGGCCGATCCAAACCTCTCTTACTACACTAAATACGGCTCTTTCTATACAAACTCCACCACTCACCTTCTAGCCACGGTTTCGGAAGAAGAGAAAGGAAAGACTCGGAACGCCTGCAATATATTTGGTTACGAGTCCGTGCTTTTGATCCCAATTCGTGATGAAGACCGCATTCTGGGGCTCATACATTTAGCCGATCCAAAAGAAAACATGATCCCTACGGTTATCGTCGAGGTGCTCGAGGCAGTGGCCGCACAATCAGGCGCGTCAATACGGCGTTTGCGCGGCGAAGAAGAACTACATAAGGAATTTCAGGAGGCGAGCGAGCGCCAACAAGAAGTATTGGCTCTACTGGAAAGCGCCAAAGCGGTTCTTACGTATCAAGATTTTGAGAAAGCGGCGGAAACAATATTTGATCACTGCAAGAATTTAATTGGAGCGACTCTTGGATATGTGGCTCTCAAAAGTTCTGACAGCAGTCAAAGTAAAGCAATCGTCCTAGATATCGGCGGCATTTCCTGCAATGTAGACCCCAGTCTTCCCACCCCTCTTCGTGGGCTGTGCGCTGAATCTTTTCATTCCGGCAAACCCGTACTCGACAACGACTTCGCCAAAAGCGAATGGATGGGATTGTTGCCGGAAGGGCACATGACGCTCGATAATATTTTATTTGCGCCCTTGTTGTTTGAAGGCAAATCGGTAGGGCTGCTAAGTGTGGCCAACAAGCCGGGCGGCTTTACTTCCGATGATATAAGTGTGGCCACAGCCTTTGCTGAAATCCTGGCAATCGCCCTTCACCACGGCCAAATTACGGAATCCTTAAAAGAAAGAGAAGAGCAGTTCCGCTCGGTTACCCAATCCGTCACAGACGGTATCGTCACGGCTGACAGTCGCGGAAATATTGCTCACTGGAATAGGGCGGCGGAAAAGATCTTTGGCTATTCAGCCGAAGAGACGATCGGAAAACCGCTTACTATGCTCATGCCAAAACGCTTGAGCTTGGCCCACAAAAGCAGCTTTATTCTAGCCGGTTCCACCGGCAAATCCAGCAAGATCGGGAAAACACTCGAGCTGACCGGTGTTAGAAATGACCAAAGCGAGTTTCCTTTAGAATTATCTATTACAACCTGGCGGCATAAGGGCCGCGTCTTCTTCACAGGTACTCTCCGCGATATCACCGATAGCAAGCGGGCCGAGGAGAGAATAAAAAACTTGGCGAAATTTCCTTCTGAAAACCCGTACCCGGTGCTGCGCGTGGATAGAGATGGAACAGTACTCTTTGCGAACGCGGCCAGTCTGCCCCTGCTAGGTGCTTGGCAGGCGGAACTCGGCCAACTTGCGCCGACATACTGGCGTCGAATAGTTAATAATGTTCTGGACTCGGACCGCATTGAAAAGAACATTGAAGTAGAGCTAGAAGAGCGAACACTTTCTTTTACGGCCACTCCTGTGCCTGAGGCCGATTACGTCAATCTTTACGGACTCGATATCACCGAGCGGAAAAAAGCTGAGGAAGAAAAAGCGAAACTATTTCATGCCCTTGGCGAGCGGGTAAAGGAGTTAAACTGCTTATATGCGATTGCTAAAATAGCAGCTGCCCCTGATGTCTCTCTCGGTGAACTATGTCAAGAAACCGTTGAGATAATTCCGCCTTCCTGGCAGTACCCCGAGATCACCTGCGCCAGAATACTAATTCATGATCAGGTATACAAAACCACCAATTTCAAGAAGACGCAGTGGGTTCAGACGGCAGACATAAGAGAGCACGGAAACAAAGTCGGGACGGTCGAGGTCTATTACTTAGAGGAAAGACCGCTCATGCATGAAGGGCCTTTCCTGAAAGAAGAAGGGGATCTAATAGGCGGCATTGCCGAGCGCTTGGGGGGCGTTGGCGAGAGATGGGAGGCGCGCCGGCTAAGCGAGGCCCGCAACGCCATCAACTCGGCGGTGAGCTCAACACTTGATTTTGATGAGATTATGCGGCAGGTCGTCAGGAAAACACAAGAAGCGCTAGGGTGTGAAAACTGTAGTGTGCTACTTGAAGAAGACGGGGAGTGGGTGCTGCGGTACAGCCACGGGCAGCCATACGCGAAGGTCGGATCGCGCTTCCCAATAAACCCCTCCATAGTGACAGCATTGGACGGCCGGAGAAAAAAATCCCTATTAATCAATGACCCCCTGAACGACAAAAGAAGCAATCGTCAGCTAGTGAAGAAACTGGGAATCCAATCTTACTTAGTTGTCGCGCTATCCTCACATGATGAAGTCATCGGAGTTTTGGCTTGCAGCAATTATTCGGCCTCTCGTGGCTTCAATAAGCCCCAGGTTGATTTTACCGAAAAGCTGGCGGCGCTGGTCTCGCTGGCGATCGAAAACGCGCGCCTCTATGAAGCGCAGAGCAAGATAGCCGGTAACTTGCAAGAAGCTGTGCTGACTATGCCTCAAGGCTTGACGGGTATTGAGTTCGGCCACGTCTATCGCTCGGCAAAACTAGACAGCGCCCAGGTGGGCGGCGACTTCTATGATCTTTTTGAATTAGAAGATCATAAGGTAGGCATCTTGATAGGAGATGTTTCCGGAAAAGGCATTGAGGCGGCTAGATCGACGTCTATGATCAAGAATACAATTAAAGCCTACTCCTTTCAGGGCGCCTCTCCGGCTCGCGTGCTTTCCATGACCAATCAAGTGCTTTGTAAAACTTCTCGCGCGGCTGAATTCGTGACCGTTTTTCTGGGAATCTTAGATTCAAGTTCCGGTTTTCTTAGTTACTGCTGTGCCGGGCATCCGCCACCACTGCTGCTGAAGAGAAAAGACTTTCATGTCTCCCTTCTTGCCGCCGTCTCTCCTGCCGTTGGGATCTTGCCGGAGCTGGATTATTGTGGAGGCGAAGAGACCTTGGAACCAGGCGACATCTTGATCGCATATACTGATGGAATAACCGAGGCCAGACACGGTCCTGATTTCTTTGGTGAAGGTAGGCTTGTTAGTTTTATTGAAGAGCTAAAACCTAAAACAGCCAGTCAGCTCCCACAAATCCTCATCAATCAAGTTTCCGATTTTGCGGACGGAAAACTAGTCGACGATATCGCTATATTGTCTGTATCACTTAAGGGGAACGTGAATTGAATTGGTAGAACAAATAGCCGATTAAGTGTCGGCCGCTCAAACAAAGAGGCAGTCCTAAGTATCTTGATTGATGGATTAACAAATGCATTGGCCGCTTCGGTGCAGATGAGATACTGCGTGTGCATTACAGGTATTAGATCGAAAGTTTACTTGGAGCGGCATTGGGGCGACGCTATCTCTTAACCCCGCGGTTGTTTGACGGGTTAAGAGATAGAGAACCGTAAACGCCGCCCCCTCTTTGAACTGCTCAGGTTTTTGCAAAAATAAATCAGAGTGAAATCTAAGCTGCCTGTTCTAATTGCTTAATCGCTG
>JAUVQD010000135.1 GCA_030598355.1 Actinomycetes bacterium | reverse complement strand
TGACCTCACCCGCTGCCGGAACATAAACACCCTCAATTCGCGAGAGAGATTTCAAAACATCTTCCCTCAAGGGTTTGCTCTTTCGTTTCTGTTTTTCTTTATCTATCGTGTCAAGAATCTCTAAGATTGCGTCCTCTGCCTCGCCGATAAGAAATAGATCGAAGAACGGAGCCATTGGCTCCGGGTTAAACGCGCAGGGTCCCCCACCAATAATTAATGGGCAGCTTTCGTCCCTGTTTGCTGATCTAAGCGGTATGCCTGCCAAACTCAACATTCTTAAGACGTTTGTAAAGGTCAGTTCATATTGAAGCGAAAAGCCGAACAGATCAAAGCTATCCTTTATGGGCACTTTAGTTTCAAGGGACAAGAGCGGCAATTCCTTCTTCTGCATCTCCTCTTCCATGTCAATCCAAGGCGCGAAAACTCGCTCGCAATGAAAACGCTCGTGGCTGTTTATGATGTTATAAAGTAATTGCAGGCCGAGATTTGACATGCCGATCTCGTAAACATCCGGATAGGCAAGAGCAATGGAGACCTCACCCGTTTTTTTCGACGATTGATTCCATTCAGCTCCAATATATCTGCTGGGACGCCTGACATCCGGCAATATTTCATAAAGCAGCCTTTCGTACTCTGAAGACAAAAGACGACGACCTTCTTTCTATTGTTTTACTTAAGAATCTAAAGACTGAGTTTCTTCCAGTTCCTTGGGTTTTATCAAAGCAGTGTCATTCTTCCCGTCTATATTCTCAAAATATTTTACAGCTAAGACGCCAATGGCTCTAGTACCCGAATAAGCTATGGCTCCCTTGACAGCCCATCCGGCAATGGGTACAAATCCAAGTAATTGCCTGGCTGCCGCCCTAAGAGAAAACCCGCCGCCAACAACAAATAATAGCTCTTTGGCCCGTTTCAAGCTGAGGCTCGCGCCATGAGACGCGGCTATCAAAAGCACCATCCGTATTTGATTCGCCGTCAATACCGGCAAATCGCTGGCAGGAATGAAGCTTGCTACTCCGATTATTCCGTTTTGGCCCGCAATTTCATCAATGACCTGCTTTGTTACGATTCGTCGAAAGCCGTTAACTTTTGCCGCCAAAGCGATTCTTTTGCTTTCAACCCTGTCAACTATTTTGGATAAAAGCAGTTGCCGCCCGAGCTCATCTCCCTCTGAAGAGAAGAATATGACTCTGGAAGGGCTGAGATTCAAAGAGATTTCTGCTTCAACCTGTTTAGCGTTTTGCGTTGCCTCGCTCAAGCCTGAAACATCGATAAACGCGATCACATCCAGACCCGATTTGCCACTCTCGGCAGCTATTGTAATCAACTTTTCGTCAATCGCGGTATTTCCGGTTATCACGATCGCCACCATATCAACTGTTTTTGTCTCGTATTTTGACAGCGGTTTGTTTATCTTTATGAATACCTGATCAGCACCCGGCCCGACAACATTGATTAATCCCGCGATCGCGGATTCATCTCCGGCAGTTAGTAGTATTGTTTCTTTTTCAAGCTCATGGCGCACATCCGTTAATATCTTATGCCAATCCTTAAGCTTTAATTTGCTTTTCAAACGCGCTCCTTATTTAAGTCTTAGCTCCACCTTCGTCTGTAAATGCTAAGCAATAGACCGACCGACGCCATATTTACCAACATTGCGCTCCCGCCATAACTAATAAACGGTAGCGGTATTCCGGTCACTGGCATTATACCAATTGTCATCCCAATGTTTACGAGGACTTGAAATATCCACATACTGCCGATACCAGTCGCGACTAGTAACCCGAAATGATTCCTTGACGAAACCGCAATTTGGATGACCCTGGACATGATCAAAAAAAAGATAACTATTACCAGAACTGAACCAATAAAGCCCAGCTCCTCTCCAATAACCGCAAAAATAAAGTCCGTATGCCTAACTGCCGCTGGAAGAAAGTTCAGTCTTGATTGAGTATTTGAAAAGAGACCTTTTCCAAGGATTCCTCCTGATCCGATCGCGATCATTGATTGCCTAAGGTTATACCCACTACCCAGCGGATCAACGCTCGGATTGAAAAATACAACCAGCCTTTCCATTTGATAATCTTGAAGAAGGTCGAGCTTTATCACAAAACCGATCAAAAGATAGGCTACGAGCGCCAGTATAAGTATCTGCTTTGGGGTTATCCCGGCAACCATTAGCATCCCTATGGTAATCGCGACCAGCACTAAAGCCGTTCCAAGATCCGGCTGAAGCACAATCAGAAGGATCGGTGGAATCATATAAACAACCGCACGCAGAACGTCACGCCAATCGGAAAGATCACCTTTTCTTTCGGCCAGGTAGGCTCCAAGCGTAAGAATTATCAGTATTTTGGAGAGCTCGCTCGGCTGAAACGAAAAAGAGCCCACCTGGATCCATCTTTGCGCGCCTAACGCTACCCTGCCCTTAATAAATACAGTGAAAAGAAAAAGAATGTTGGCGCCGTAGATAATGACAATATAATTCCTTAAGCTGCTGTAGTTAAATAAGGCTAAAGCCACCATCAAAATCAGCCCGATGAAAATCCAGACTAATTGTTTTTTGAGATACGAACCATCACTTTCTTCGCCACTGCTCATGGCATATAGAGCCAATACGCCGATAGCCACCAAAACAATGGCAGTCGCAATTAGCACAATGTCAACTTGCTTTAGGTTTTCTCGCCAGTCTTTAATCTTAATTTTTCGATCCCTCGTCACTATCGTTTGAAGAATAGATGTCTTCTAGAATTTCTCTGGCCGCCGGGGCGGCAGTCGACCCCCCGTGGCCTCCTTGCTCTACAATTATTGAAATAATATATTTTGGATCTTCCGCTGGGGCATAGGCAACAAATAACGCATAATCGTCTTTTCCAGCCACCTCTGAAGTTCCCGTCTTTCCGCTCACCGTTACCGGCAAGCCGGTAAAGATGCCTTTCGCTGTCCCGTCAAGGGTGACGCGTCTTAAACCCCTCCGAATAACATTGAGATCGTCTTGCGAAAGATCAAATTCTCTGCCTTTTTTTGGTGAGGCGCGGTATATATTTCGTCCTTCCAATCCTTTAACGGTTTTTACAACATGTGGCTTATATAAAACACCCCCATTGACAAGCGCCGCATACATATTTGCTACCTGAAGAGGGGTCGCGAGAAGATCGCCTTGCCCAATTGCCATGTTCACGGTATCACCGGGAAACCACTGTTGATTCTCAACCCAACTTTTATTGAGCTCCTTTTTCCAGGCCGGCGTTGGAACACGCCCCTCCACCTCTGACGGCAAATCAATTCCTGTTTTCGACCCGACCCCCAAGCGGCGAGCCCAGCGCTGAAGATCGTTTTCACCTCTTTTGTAAAGCATGTTTCCTACCTCATAGAAATATGTGTCACAAGAGATCCTAATAGCGCCTTCGAGCGACTGCCGCCCGTGTCCGCTCCGATCCCAGCACCATTTGCCCCACTGTTTACCCAAGCCTAACCAGCGCCCTCGGCAAACGAACGTGGTTCCAGTCGAAATAACGCCTGTCTTTAACCCTGCTATTGCTGAAACCACCTTAAAAGTTGAGCCAGGCGGATAGCTCGACATAATCGCCCGGTTGTTTAAGGGATAATCGTTCTTCTCATCAATCATCTCTGACCAATTGGCTTGACTGATGCCGCCGATGAACATCTCTGGATCAAATGTCGGGTAGCTGGCCATGGCCAATATCTCGCCCTTTGGCTCCATCACAACTATTGCCCCGGCCGATGCCCTCGGAAATTTGTCTCTTTTTGCTCTCGCAATCGCTTTTACAAGGGCCTTTTCAGCGGATGCCTGGATATCGGTGTCTAAAGTAAGAATAATGTTGTTCCCGGGTATCGCGTCTTTTTTATCAATAACCCGGAGCAGCTGACCGGCTGCGTTGACTTCGACAAATTGGGTTCCTTTATCTCCGGCCAGGAGGTCTTCGTATTCTTTCTCTACCCCGCCCTTCCCGACAAGATCGCCCAAATCATATCCGGCAAATTCTGTTTCAGCTCTTTCCTTATCTGACAACTCACCAAGATAGCCGATTAGGTGAGCCGCAATGTTGCCTAGTGGATAGTCCCTGACGGACCTAACCTCAAGCTCAACTCCAATATATTCGTCCTTATGTTCCTCAAAATACGCAACAACGTCCGGTGAGATATCCTGCTTAATCGTTCTTGGCTCTATCGGATTAACGTTCTGACTTCTGGCTTTCCTTGTGACTTCCGCTTGATCCATCTGAAGGAGCTTAGCCACCTTTTTGAACAAACGATCGTTGTCTATCTTTTCAGGTTCAATTGTTAAAATGATAGAAGCCCGATTCTTTACGATTGGCTTTGCGTTTCTATCTAATATTTGTCCTCTGGGGGCGTGAATAGCAATCTGTTTTATCCGATTGTCCTCGGACAAACGCTTAAACTCCTGCCCCTGAACTCCTTGAAGAAACCATAAGCGAATTGTGAGGGCCGCGAAGACCGCCAGAACCGTT
Organism: Actinomycetes bacterium; assembly: GCA_030598355.1. GTDB lineage: Bacteria > Actinomycetota > Aquicultoria > CAJVYJ01 > JAUVQD01 > JAUVQD01. The sequence continues at coordinate 289 of JAUVQD010000135.1, read as the reverse complement.
AATGCGAATATTCGAAGTCGAGCCTGAGTGGTGTCACCGATTTCATCCATTTATTTGAATACCTTGCTTTGCCTTTGAGAACTCAAAAGACGGCTAAGATATGGAAACACAGGAACGCTAACAAGTGCCGTATATGCAGCCGACGGGAAAACAACAACCCTTAAAGCCGCACCAAAATTCACGGGTTCTCCTATTAAAAAAGCCAGACCAACATAGATTATCTGAGAAATTACACTAATTCCCGCAATAACAACTACGGGCAAAAGGAGGCTGCTTCCAAGAATTGTCC
>JAUVQD010000102.1 GCA_030598355.1 Actinomycetes bacterium | reverse complement strand
GGATTTCCGGGGACGATAGTTATTTGCGGGCCGCTCGTTCGGCGGCTGACTTTATTATGGACAAACTTAGCGATGGCAACGGGGGTCTTCTTCATCGTTATGCCGGAGGCCAAGGGGGAATAGGTGGTTTTCTTGACGACTATGCCTTTTTTGTTTGGGGCCTAATTGAGCTCTATGAGGCCGACCGTAAACCGCGGTGGTCGGCGTTGGCGCTAGAGATCAACGCTGCGCAAACGGAGCTTTTTTGGGATAAAGATAAAGGAGGATATTTCGACAGTGTGGATAAGAAAGAGCCGTTTCTTAGCCACCGGAAAAATCCTTATGATGGAGCGATACCAAGCGGAAATTCAGTCGCTTTAATGAACTTAGTGAGGTTGGGGCGATTAACGGGGGATCCGAGTTTAGAGGAGAAAGCGATGTCGGTAGCAAAAACGTTCTCGTCTCAGTTGAACACAGCCCCGATAGCCTACATGCAAATGTTAGTCGCTCTCGACCTCTTGTTTCTAGGGGGACGCGAGGTCGTAATAGTCGGCCGGCGAGAAGGCGATGATACAACTAAATTACTGGAAGCAGCAGCTTCAGTTTATACTCCAGAGGCAACGTTTCTCTTTCGCGATCCGGATGATAATGAGGAGGATCTTAGTCGGTTGGCCCCCTTTACAAAAGATATGTCACTTGTTGACGGTTTGGCTGCCGCCTATGTTTGTCACGATCGCGCTTGCGATTCTCCGACAACATCAGCCAGAGAGTTGACCGACAAGTTAAAAGCAGACTAACGCCCCCCTATAATCTTAGGGACTAGTCTAAGCAGCGCTTCCCCAAGGGCCGATCAGGTTATCCTTGGTACGGTGACATGACCTCCATTTGCTTCCACTTGGTTTTTTCACTGGATGTGCCTTAAAGGACCCAAAAAGCAAGGTGATAATAGATGCATATGGTAATATTCTTTCTAGCTCACGATAACCGTTCAGGAAACGATATTGCTTAGGGAGAATCAATGCCAATCGAGACGCAAACTGATTTATTTACAAGCAACAAATATTTAATTCGGAAAAAGGTTCTGAAGCTTGCGGGAGGCGCCTTTCATATATATGAGCCTGATGGGCGTCTTGCTTTCTATTCGAAGCAAAAAGCATTTAAGCTGAAAGAAGATATCCGTCTGTTTACAGACGAGAGCATGGCGACAGAAACGCTAACTATCAAAGCTCGAAAAATACTGGATTTTTCAGCCGCCTATGACGTTGTCGATTCCATGACCGGCGAAAAAGTCGGGGCACTTAAGAGGCAAGGGTTGAAGTCGATGCTGCGAGACGAATGGGTCATCATGGACAAGTCAGATAATGAAATTGGTTTGATTCAAGAAGATAGCATGTTTTTAGCGATTCTGCGCCGCTTCGCCAGTGGTCTTATTCCTCAGATATATACGGGCAAGATCGGCGAGACCAAAGTTTGTGATTTTAGACAGAATTTCAATCCTTTTGTCACCAAAATAAATGTAGATTTTACCGCCGACACCGGCAATCTTCTAGACAAGCGGCTGGGCATGGCCGCGTCGATCCTCCTCTGCGCTGTCGAAGGTAAACAGGGGTAATAAGTGCTTGATCTCAATCCGCAATTTTTGAAAGCGTTTGAGCTAATTGAGAATACGGATAAAAACATCTTTGTCACCGGGCGCGCGGGGACAGGAAAATCAACCCTTCTTAGCTATGTTCGCGAAAATTCGGACAAGCAAATGGCGGTGCTGGCGCCAACTGGCGTAGCCGCCCTGAATGTCGCGGGCCAGACTATCCACTCTTTTTTCGGCTTCAAGCCCAATGTTACATATGACAAGGTGCGAAAGCTCCCGCGAAAAAAAGCTGAGCAGGCTGCTATATACAAAAAGCTAGAGACGATTGTCATCGACGAGGTGTCGATGGTCAGGGCTGATCTTCTCGATTGCGTCGACAAGTTTATGAGGCTTAACGGCAAAACCGCCGGCCAGCCGTTTGGTGGCGTGCAGATGGTTTTTTTTGGAGACTTATACCAACTACCACCCGTCGTTACTTCTGCGGAAAGAAGAATTTTTAAAGAAAATTATAAAAGCGCCTTTTTCTTCGACGCCAAGTTGTTTGAGACGGGGACAGACGCGGATCCCAAATTATTTGAGACGGGATTTGAAATGGAATTAGTCGAGCTGGAAAAGATCTACCGCCAGCGGGACATAAACTTGATAAACATACTCAACGCTATTCGAAACAACACCGTTACTGAATCCGATCTTGAAATCTTAAACTCTCAGTGTGATCCTGATTTTGAACCGGCCGTTGATGACTTATATATCTATCTGACAACCACAAATGCTTTGGCCGCTGATGTAAATGAAGCCCGGCTCAAAAAGATAAAAGGTAAACCGTTCTTTATTGACGGGGAAATAACCGGCGAGTTCGAGAAGAAATCCCTGCCGACGACTGTTTCGCTAGCGCTGAAGATAGGCGCGCAGGTGATGTTGTTGAACAATGATTCTGCCGGGAGATGGATAAACGGAACTGTCGGAAAGATTGCGGCCACCAGCAAAAAAGAGGGCGAGGCGCAAGTTGATGTTGAGCTTTTAGACGGGAAGACGGTTACGGTAACGCCGTTTACCTGGAAGCTTTTCAATTTTACGTTCGATGACGCCAGTCAAACCATTATTTCTCAGGAGGTTGGCTCCTTCGAACAGATGCCGATCAAGCTAGCCTGGGCAATTACTGTTCATAAAAGCCAGGGCAAGACTTTTGAGAAAGTAGTCTTCGATATCGGTCGAGGTACTTTCGCGCACGGGCAGACTTATGTGGCCTTAAGCCGGTGTACCGACTTAGGCGGATTGGTTCTTAAGAAACCCCTTAGGAAGTCGGATATCATTCTTGATTTTGATGTCGTGAATTTTTTGACGAGGCATCAATATAGGATGGCCGAAAAGAAATGGCCGCTCGAAGAGAAGATTCGCGTTCTCAAAGCGGCGGCGAGCAAGAAAGAGGCAGTCGAGATCACGTATCTTAAAGCACGGGATGTAAAATCGCGTCGGATGATTGTACCGTCGCTCGTCGAAGAGATGGAATACAAGGGCAAGAGCTTCTTGGGTGTCAAAGCCTTTTGCCAGCTACACCAGGCCGAAAGGGTTTTTCGGGTTGATAGGATATTAGAGATTAAAGAAGCAAATCAGAACGTCAAAAACCACGATCTACTGCCACTGTAATAGTCAGGGGGTCAGGTCTTGCAATGCCACATTTATGCCACTGACCTCTGTAAATAACCAATCATGCGATAATGCAAGACCTGACCCCTTTAGGCGGCGCGTTTTCTCCGTTTTTTCGTTTTCTTCCGAGCCGCTGGTGGCTTAGCGGTAGCCTTGGCCCGATCTTCTTGGGACATTCTCGCCAGCCGTGCAACTTCTCTTTGGCTTAATTTAAGACCCTTAGCGACACGACTCCCCAAATCCTGGTCGACTTTGTAAAAAAGCGCTGCTTGTCGAAGCTGGATGCGTTTTTGTGCGCCGCTCAAGTGTGTCACGATATTTCCAATGAGGTTCTTCCGGTCTTTTGCTTTCATGACCTTCCGGTACAATTCACCTGGCTGGAAAAAATCATCGTTTGGATGAGTATAAGGATATCGCGCGATCTGACCCGAAAGATCGGCTGGCGGCTCAGCAGCTCCCGTCGCCGGCTGCGGGCCCCCAAAGCTGTTCGGATAGTAATTTGGGCCACCACTACCGTTGGCGTCAACCCTCATAGATCCGTCGCGTTGGTAGTTATCAACCGCGCGATTCTTTGACGAGTTTACCGGCAAAAGATGGTAGTTAGACCCCAGGCGGTGAAGGTGTGTATCATGATAACTAAAGAGCCGTCCCTGAAGCATTTTATCAGGAGAGGCGGCTATGCCGGGCACGAAGTTTGCCGGAGAAAACGCGGCTTGCTCGACATCGGCAAAGTAGTTTTCAGGGTTTTGATTGAGCGTAATTTGGCCGATCGTGATCGGCGGAAAATCCTTATGGGGCCAGACTTTAGTAATGTCAAAGGGGTCAAACCGATAGTCTTTGGCTTGCTCGGGAGTCATAATCTGAATCTCCCACCGCCAAGAGGGGTAATCCTCGCTCTCAATAGCATCATAAAGATCACGTGTGGCATGGTCTGGATCTTCGCCTTTCATGCGCTGCGCTTCCTCCCGCGTGAAGTTTTGCGCTTTCTGGTCAGTTTTAAAGTGATATTTGACCCAGAAGTGCTCGCCTCGATCGTTATACCACTTGAAGGTGTGGCTGCTGTAGCCGTTCATATGGCGAAAATTAAGGGGCGTGCCGCGGTCGGAAAAGAGAATGGTGACCTGGTGAACGGATTCGTCGGTCAGAGATAAGAAATCCCAGAACATGTTGGGGTCCTTTAAGTTAGTGGCGGGATTTCGTTTTTGCGTGTGGATAAAATCCGGAAACTTCAATGGGTCTCTGATAAAAAAGACAGGGGTATTATTTCCAACCATGTCGTAGATGCCGTCTTCAGTGTAGAATTTGAGCGCGAATCCCCTTGGATCACGTTCCGCATCAGCCGAGCCTTTTTCGCCGCCAACAGTTGAGAATCGGGCAAAGAGATTGGTTTGCTTTCCTACTTTTGAGAACAACTTTGCCTTGGTGTACCTGCTCATATCTTTGGTCACTTCAAGATAGCCATAGGCTCCCGCTCCCTTGGCGTGCACGACCCGCTCGGGGATACGTTCTCGATCAAAGTTCCCCAGCTTATTGAGTAGATGGCTGTCCTGAATCAGCACCGGGCCTGGATTACCGGCCGTCAACGAATTTGAATCATTATCGACCGGGTTACCGAAGCTATTGGTTAGTTTTTTCCTTCTTGCCATAAAGACCTCCTAAAAGAGTCGGAAATAAAAAAACGCTGCTCAAGCAGCTTCTTTAGCCTTCTTCGGCTCGATCTCTTGGTCTTCCCCCGACGCCACAGCGTGAGTTGCATAGAGTCCGATTAAGACCAATGGATTGATCAAGTCAAAGTACAAGATGAGCCCGGCGTTGTTGGGGGCGTAATTTTGAAATTGGATGATCTGGATGACATGCCCGATACCTGCACCCCAATTAAATACACTCATCATTATGATTGTGGCCAGCCAAAAGCTATCACGTTTCCAAATACATAAGAGCCCTAAAACACCGACTCCGAGATTGGCTATGCCGACTTCATACTGAAAAGGATTTCCGGGAGGCCAGCCGATTGATTTCGCTATCGCCGGGCCGTTGAAGACATGACCGGCAAAAGCCAAGATGCCTTGCAAGCCATTGACGATTAATGCCCAAAGCAAGACGATCTCAAGTATGCGAGTGAGCGACCGTGGTTTTTTACTCAACAGTAAGTGGACACCGGCTCCCATGATACCTATGGCGAGTATTGTTAAGATTTCCATGCTTGTCCTTAAGCCTCGTTTTGACAGCTAAAATCTACCCGGTAGCAAACTTTCTTAACAAAAACGATGTGCCTAAGGTATGTCGTTCGGGTCCCAGCAAACTATTAGATCCTCGTCGAAGGAATCAATGAAATCCATATCTTGCCGGGTTAT
>JAUVQD010000124.1 GCA_030598355.1 Actinomycetes bacterium | reverse complement strand
GGCTGCCGACGGGCGCGAATACATATTTAACCTAATCGATACGCCTGGTCATGTTGATTTCACCTATGAGGTGTCAAGAACACTGGCGGCCTGCGAGGGCGCTTTGCTTGTCGTCGATGCTGCTCAAGGGGTGGAGGCACAAACGATCGCCAACGCTCACCTGGCAATTGAAAACGATTTGAAAATTATTCCGGTCATAAACAAAATAGACTTGCCAAGCGCTGACCCGGAACGGGTTAAGCGAGAGATTGAAGAGAGTCTCGGCATCGGGGCAGAAGAAGCTATTTTGGTGAGCGCAAAAACCGGTAAAGGCGCCAGGGAAGTCTTAGAGGCGGTTGTTAAAGAGGTACCGGCGCCTAAAGGCGATATTCGCAGCCCGCTGAGAGCGTTGGTCTTTGACTCAACCTATGATGTCTACCGCGGTGTTGTTGTTTTTGTCAGGATGATAGACGGCTCAATAAAAAAGGGCGACAAGATCAAGATGATGGCTATTGGTCGCACTTCTGAAGTTGAAGAAATTGGATTCTTCTCACCTAAGATGACTGCCGCGGACAAAATCGTTGCCGGCGAGGTTGGCTACGTGATAGCCGGAATCAAGCAAGTGAAAGAAGTAAAGGTCGGCGATACCATTACGGGGGCAAAAAACGCTGCCACAGAGCCACTGGCCGGATACAAGGAAGTAAAGCCGATGGTTTTTAGCGGCATTTATCCTGTTGATGGAAACGACTACCCAGGCTTAAGAGAGGCCCTCGGGAAGCTCCAATTAAATGACGCGGCGCTAAATTTTGAACCGGAAACATCGATGGCCCTCGGGTTTGGTTTTAGATGTGGCTTCCTGGGTCTTCTTCACATGGAGATAGTTAAAGAGCGCTTGGAGCGCGAGTATGAGCTTGATCTCCTGGCGACGGCGCCGAGTGTGGCCTATCTAGCCACCAAGACCGACGGGTCTGAAGCAATTATACGAAATCCTTCGGATTATACAGTGGACCAGGTAGAGAAGTTAGAGGAGCCGTATATTGCGGCGACGGTAATGACTCCGGGCGAATATGTCGGGGCAATTATGAAGCTTTGCCAAGGACGGCGGGGCCATCAAACCAACATCGCTTACCTCAGTGATAACCGGGTGCAGATTAATTATGATCTTCCCCTCGCTGAAATAGTTATGGATTTCTACGATCAACTGAAGTCAAAAACACGCGGATATGCCTCTTTCGACTACGAACATAGCGGCTATCGGTCTTCAGAGCTCGTTAAACTTGATATTTTGCTGGCCTCAAAACCGGTCGACGCCTTCTCGGCGATTGTGCCGAAGGACAGGGCATATGATAGAGGCAAAGTATTGGTTGAGAGGTTGAGAAAGATCATACCTAGACAGATGTATGAAGTACCCATACAGGCGGCAATAGGAGGGCGTATTATCGCCCGGGAAACAGTAAAAGCGAAGCGCAAGGATGTCGTCGCCAAATGCTATGGCGGAGATGTTACGAGAAAGCGCAAGCTTTTAGAGAAACAAAAAGAAGGCAAGAAAAGAATGAAACAAGTTGGTCAGGTAACGATACCTCAGGAAGCCTTTCTGGAGATCTTAAAAGTCGAGGATTAATTTGGATATGTTTGGTCTCTATCTTCACACACCATTTTGCCGAAGTCGCTGCTCTTATTGCGGATTCAACTCGTATGCCGGTCTTGAGGAGCGCTATACGTCCTACGTCGAGGCTCTTTTGGCAGAGATAGAGTATCAATCATCAAATCAGGATTGGCCGGTTGTCTCAAGCGTCTTCTTTGGTGGAGGAAATCCGGCCATCTTAGGGGGCAACCACTTGAGCTCGCTATTAGGCACTCTGAGAAAAAGTTTTCGCTTTTCTCCGACTGCTGAAATCACGACAGAGCTTAATCCGGAAGACGCAAAACCAGAGCTTTTGAAATCGCTAAAGAGAGCGGGTTTTAACCGCTTAAGCTTGGGTTGGCAGTCATTAAATAGCAATAGACTGGTTTCGTTAAAAAGAAGGCATGATCGCCAACAAGCTATCGATTCTTTAACCGCTGCCCGAGGGGCCGGCTTTGATAACGTCAATATCGATATGATCTTCGGTTTACCGCAGCAGACTATTACCGAGTGGAGAGACGATCTAGGCACACTGGTTTCACTCAACCCGGATCATCTTTCTCTCTACTCATTGAGTTTAGAGCCGGGTACAGAATTGCGCGATCAGGTCGAAGCAGGAAAAATGGAGCTGCCACCAGTCGACGATGTCGCGCATATGTATGAAATAGCGATCGAAGTATTGGGAAGATCAGGATTTGATCATTATGAAATTTCAAATTTTGCCAAGGAAGGCCACGCTTGCAGCCATAACCTTAATTGTTGGCGCGGAGGCGAATATTTAGGGATTGGAGCCGGTGCCCATTCTCATATAAAAGGGAAAAGATCGTGGCGTGTAAATGACCCGATTGAATACATTGCCAGATCAAGAGAGAACGACACCATAGCCGGAAACGAAGTGCTGGATAAAGATCGGAAACTTGGCGAGAGAATCATTTTGGGGCTGCGTCTTTGCGACGGTATTGACATTGCCAAGCTGGAGGCGGAATGCGGCGTTAATGTAAGCGATATATATGGCGACGCTATCAGGGATCTGAAACAAAAAGGTCTGCTTGATGCCGGCTCAAGACTCGCGCTGACGGAAAAAGGGCTTCTCCTGGCTAACGAAGCGATGGCGGCTTTTGTTTAGTGGTTCAGTTAGCACTCTCCATCTTAAAGTGCTAAAGTGGTATTCAACATGTTAGACGAGCGCAAACAAAAGATATTATCGGCGGTTATCGAGGAATTTATCACCACTGCTGAGCCGGTAGGCTCAAAACGGTTGGTTGAACGATATGGTTTGAGAATAAGCCCGGCGACGGTCAGGAACGAACTGGCCGGTCTAGAGGAAATGGGTTTTCTTTCTCAACCCCATACCTCTGCAGGCCGGGTGCCGAGCGAAACCGGTTACAGATATTACGTCAATAGCTTAGAGAAAAAAAAGACTCCTCAGGTGGTTGAATCCACCAAAATTCGGCAATATTACAGTGATCTCAATTTTGAGATTGGGCAGTTAATGAAGGATACATCTTATTTGCTTTCCGAGTTGACTCATTGCGCGTCGCTTGTTTGGGCGCCAGACATCAACAAGGAGAAGATAAAACATATCGACCTTGTGGGGCTAGGTGGACGAGCCATCATGATTGTTGTGATAACCAGCGCCGGGTCGTTGTCGAAGCAGGTTGTGGATTTGGGTAAACGAGTTGAAAATGACACTCTTTTGGAAGTAGAACAGTTGCTCAATCGCACACTGACTAATGTCGGTGTCGAGCACGTTGGCGATATTGCATTCGATACGAGCGATTTAGATCAAGAAAAACGATGGTTGGTCGCCAAGATACTGTTTATCATTGAAGAAAAGCTGGTCGCCGGCCCTACTCAAAGGGTTTACCACGCTGGGACAGAACATTTAATTGAAGAGAACATTATTACAATTAAACGAGCTCATGAGGTTATTGATAAGCTTGAAAGAAATTATCAGTTTCTGGAATGGCTTCAAGCTGTGACTGAAGAATGTAATGTGATGGTCAGCATCGGTTCTGAGAACGAGTATAATCTTGACGGATTTAGTTTGGTGGCAAGTGGTTACGAGGTTGAGGGTGAGCTTGTTGGAGTACTCGGTATTTTGGGGCCGACAAGAATGGATTATATACAGGTAATACCCACTGTCGAATATATGGCCAAGAATCTAAGTGAGGTCCTAGCCGACTCTAAGGGCGGCTGATGCAAGAGGTGAAAGTGTGACAGATTATTATGAAATACTAGGTATTTCGCGAGACGCTGGCGAAGCGGAAATCAAAAAAGCTTATCGCAAAATGGCGCGCCAATATCATCCCGATATAAATGGCCACAGTAAAGAAGCGGAAGCTAAGTTTAAAGAAGTAGCTGAGGCCTATGAGGTCTTAAGCGACCCTCAAAAACGCCAAATGTATGACACATATGGTCATACGGGCAGAGGAGGCGGAGGGCAAGGACAAGGCTTCGGTGGTTTCGGCGGGTTTGGTCAGGGAGCAGGTTTTGAGGATATCTTCGACGTGCTCTTTGAGGGATTTGGTGGCCGCTCAAGGCAACGACCGACAGCGGAAGCCGGTGCCGACTTGTTGACGAAGGTGAAAATCACATTTGCGGAATCAGCTTTTGGTGTTGAAAAAGAAGTGGAAACATTGAGGCCTGTCCCGTGTGAGGATTGTGGTGGCTCAGGTGCAAGTGAAGGCAGTAAGCCGACAGCGTGTAGTGTTTGCGGTGGCCATGGAGTAGTAAATCAAACCCAGTCGACAATTTTTGGAAGTTTCGCCCGGACTGCTCCTTGCTCTAACTGTGAGGGGACAGGGAAGGTAATCACATCGCCATGCAAGAGTTGTAGTGGAGAGGGACGAAAATCCAAACGCGAAATGGTCAAGCTTAAAGTGCCTGCCGGAATTATTGACGGGATGCGGCTTCAACTCAGCGGTTTCGGGGGAGCCGGACGCCGCGGAGGACCCTCAGGCGATCTTTATGTCGATATTTCCGTTACGGCAGACAAGCTATTCAAGAGAGTCGAGAACGATGTTGTCGTAACCTTACCAATAAGCTATAGTCACGCTGCTTTAGGCGGAGAGTTAACGGTTCCGACCTTGGACGGGGAAGAAAGGGTCTCGATACCCGTAGGTACACAAACGGGAACAGCATTTAGAATCAAGGGAAAAGGATTTCGATATCTGGACAGACGTGGCCGTGGCGATCAAATAGTTGAGACGGTTGTGGAGACCCCGGTCAATATTTCCGAGGAACAAAAACGCCTTCTGTTTGAGCTCGCCGAGGTAAGCGGAGAAACCGGTGACGACAATGTGGGCATCTTTAAGAAAATAAAAGAGGCACTTGGTAGATAGAGAGGCTGAATTGAGCACACTTAATAAGAAAGAGATTCAAAACGGCATAAAGGTAGCAATGAAATCGGGAGACAAACTGCGTTT
>JAUVQD010000211.1 GCA_030598355.1 Actinomycetes bacterium | reverse complement strand
TTGCCAGTGGCGACACCAAGAAGGCCAGCTTAAGAGCAAGAGAAACTTGCGCTCCAACACCCAAAGACACGATCGCCCACGGGTCGAGAAGGGCAATAGGTAACGTCAGAAACATGGCCACAACGGCTCTTTCAGTAGGTTTTGCTTTGCCGCCACCGGCAGCCGTAGCCCAACCGACTAGCCCGGCAAGAAGCAGCGGACTAAATGTGGCAAACATTAAAAAGCCCATAGCAATCGACGGGTCGAACCCTACTGAAGCAAAATAGATCTGAATCTTGCCGGAGTTTTCCATAAGAAGTCGGACTAGGGCCAGACCGAAAAGCATTATTGGTAGACCAGAGACGATCATTCCTAAGAACATGGCTGATTTTTTCGTATTTTGATCCAAATTTTGTTTTTTCTCATTCATTGGAATTCAAATACTAGCAAAATTCCAGCCAAAAGTCAGTGCTGAAAACGGAAGCTTGTGAAGCCAGGCACAATGTATCAAGAAAGTAAGCGCTTTTTGCGTATTTGCGAGCCCTTTTTGACCAAAAGTCAGGGCAAAAACGACAGCCCTTTTTAATAGCGCAAATTTGTGGGCTTGACAACAAATAACCAGTTGAGGTATATTCCAAAGCGAGCAGTTGAGTGATATAATTGTATGAGATTCTTCAGCGAGATGGCTCAATATCTGAAGATAAAGAATAAATGCACAAAGTTGTAAAAAAGAGAGCCTAGAAGAGGAAAAACGGAAAGAATTGCGCATACAAAGAATCGTAATAGCAATAGCAATATTAGTAGTTGCGGGTGCATCTTTTCGAACCGGCTTAATTAGCACCCCGCAGTTCGCTCAAACATCTTACTACAAGGGTATGTTTTATCTAACGAAACCCCAGGATAAATCCAAAACCCTTGCAGAGGTTCATAAGGCAACCAAGGTTGTTGATCTTGATACCGGCAAGCTAGGCTATAAGTACACTAAGAAAGACGCTCAAGTTATAAAGAGTGACTCGGCAAAGTGTATGGCATGTCACGGCGATATGTTGGAAAGAGATGAAAACAACAAGCCAGTGAACCTGATTCACAGCAAAATGTTGTTGGCGGCAATGCTCACGTTTAATTGCACCGACTGTCATAAAGACGTAGACATACGACCAAGGTCACCGGGTCGCGTAACAACACGCGTAGACCGCACATCTTGTCCGGTTTGTCACGATCCTTCTAACGAGAACAGAACAGCCGGAGAATCGGATGGCGAGACCTGGGCGGCAGAAGGAGCGCCTTCAATGCCGAGAGTTATGACGCTTCACGGTAACAATGAAGCCGATGGAAAAAAGTGGATTTCTGAGCACCCACGAGTAGCTATGAGTATCGGAATATCACAATGCCGAAAGTGCCATATTCAAGACAGTGAGCTGGATTTCTGTCGAGATTGCCATTTAAGGGGGGGCTTTAGACCAGAAAGTCACCAGGTTGTTTATGAAACTAATGTTAATAAGATATTTCCGGAAAGCAAGAAAGATCAAGCTGTGTCGGCTAACTGGAAAGGGTACCATTTTGTGGTTGTACGAGAATCTCTGGCGAAACTGGGAACGCATGTTGACAGTCCCAGAGACCTGCCAATGGATAAAATTGAGAAGTTGCCCTGTGGAGCTTGTCACATTCTTGAGGACTGGTGCACCAAGTGCCACATTAAACATGATGCTAATTGGTTAGAGCCAAATGAGGGGCATCCCGCTGTCATTGATGAAAATGGTGCCAATTACTGTTTTAGATGTCATGACTCCAGGGGCTCAAAATGCGAATCGTGTCATGACTACGTAGGTCAATTAAGATGATCACCCTTATTATTACACCCGCCAAACGCTGTTTGAAAGGATTGTAAACCAGTATGAGAAGGAAGATAGTGGCGGTCATTATTCTGATGGCGGTCGGGGTACTCTCATACAATATGGTCGGAACCGCGGTAGCTCGTTTTGTTCTGATAGACTCTGCGCCTGAACAACCAATAAACTTTAGCCACAAGATTCACGCCGGTGACAATGAGCTTCCTTGTCGCTATTGCCATATTTACGCCAGAAGATCAAAAGTTTCAGGCGTTCCTAGTATTGAAAGATGTATGGGCTGTCATAAATCAATCCGTAAGGACAGACCTGAAGTAAAGAAGCTAGCGAAGTATTGGGAGAAAAAAGAACCAATCTACTGGGTTAAAGTACATGATTTGGCTGATTACATCTACTTTCCGCACAAAAGGCACATTAAGGCCGGTATGCTGTGCCGGGAGTGCCATGGAGACGTTAAGGAAATGGATGTAATTGAACAAGTTAGCAGTCTAGATATGGGCTGGTGTCTGGGCTGTCATAAAGATCGAAATGGACCGACAGATTGTTGGGAATGTCACGTTTGAGAAGAAAAGCGGTTTAAACGCCCCAGTAATCTCCCGCTAAGGAATAATCGTCTCCGGGATCTACGGCTTTAGATGATTCGTTTGTAATCCAACCGCTCAGGAGAGCTACTTGCGCCATTATTCCAACTTTCTTAAGGAAACTACGGCGCTCAATCTTTTTTTCCGATAGTAACGATAGTTTTTCAATGCTCACAGATAAATATTAACAATCAGGAAAGAAAAAAACAAGTCAGAGTTTATTCCTCATCCCAGGTCAGGATCAGGTCGCTTAGCCACTGAAACTCGTGCTCCGCCGCGACAAACGGGTCGCTACCAAACCATTCTATGGAAATCCAGCCGTCGTATCCATCGCGATGCAAAACGTCAAGAAACGGCTTGTAATCCATATTTCCGCGCTCAAGAAAGGTTATTCCGCCAATCTCACCTAATCCTTGCTTGTCGTGAAAGAGAGGATAGTCGTCTCCGTCGCTTGGAGGGATGAGTGCATTCTTGGCATGCACGTGGCTTACGTGTGACTTCAACTGCTCCCAAATCCAAATCGGCTTCTGGTGTTGTTCCCACATATGATAAATGTCAAGATTCAACACCAGATTTTGCTTACCCACAGCGGAAAGTAAATTATTTATTGAAGGGACATTATCGACTAGGGTTTTCGGATGCGTTTCAAGCGCCAGAGACAGATTCTGCTCCTCCGCAATCTCACATAATTGAGTTAGCCGCTTAACCGCCTCATCAAAGAGGTCTTTATTGATTTCCGCGCTCCCCAGGAAACCGGTAAAAACGCGCACCAATGGCGCCTTAAAGATCACTGCGTAGTCAAAGCAAGTATTGGCCGCCGATAAGGTTGAATTCCACTCTGTGGAGTCGCCTGTTATATTGAAAT
>JAUVQD010000097.1 GCA_030598355.1 Actinomycetes bacterium | reverse complement strand
ATTATTTATCTTTCGACCACTGTCTAAAAGAATCAGCGACGAGTCTCAACAAATGGAAACCGCTTTTGATGAGGAGGTTGTAATTGCTGAAACTCTTCAGAAAAGCTTGGTGCCTAAGGAGGTCCCGAAGATTGATGGGCTGGAAGTTAAGTACGTCTATCAATCTGCCACAAATAGAGACATAGTTGGGGGGGACTTCTACGATTATTTTGAGGTAGCCGACGGCCAGTGGGTGTTTTTCATTGGCGATGTGGAAGGGCACGGTATCGTTGATGCTGCCGAGACCGCTAGAGTTAAAGCGCTTTTGCGTGACAGAGCCTCAAACGGGATGTCGGCATCAAAGGTGTTGGCAAGTGTTAACGATTCTCTTATTAGGCAGGGAGCTGAGAGATTTACAGTTCTGACATATCTAGTCTTTGACCAAGCCACGTCGTCTTTAAGTTTAGTGAACGCAGCGAACCCGTACCCATATTTTACAAATGGCGACCGATTTATCGAGACCACCGGAACACCCCTCGGACTAGTTGATACTGATCAGAAATATCCATGTGTCGAGCTTAAACTCAAAGAGGGCGATAAGTTGATAGTACATTCCGATGGCCTAAATGAGGCCAGAGTAGCGGGCGATCCCGAACAATTCGGGCAAGAGCGCGTTCGCGATTTTATTAAAGCAAACCCGAATATGGATCTGGCTGAGCTGCTTAAGGGTCTGGTCGAGCAAGCTCGCCTATTCTCAGAAAACAATCTAACAGACGATGTGCTGGTCTTTGGTCTGAGAAAAACTACTTAGCTTAGGGCGTCACTCCTGCCCTGTATCAAGTGCGGGGTAACCTCCAGCGAATCTGCTCCGAAAAAATAGCGCGCCGCAACTAAGAATTATCACTACATACAGGATCGGGTAGAGAACTAGCTCGATTTCCGACTGATTGGCTCGAAAGGTTAAGACAATCAACCGCGCGGTTGTGAAGATCGCGGCAAAGATGAAGAATGCTCCTCCCGGCGAACGACCCCGGCCGAAGAACCACGCAACAGCTAAAGCGAGAACCACAGCAATTATTTCGTAGATGGCGATAGGATGCGTTGCGACGGGATTAGCCGCGGCTCTGGCGAGGTCATTAAGGCCTCCGAAGATGCCGGTGCCCGGAACCTGTTTGTTCAGGTTGACCATGGTGATAGCCCAGGGCATATCAGAGGGTTGGCCGGCGCAACACCCGTTTAGAAAACACCCGGTTTTAGCTAAGAAAACGCCGCCGCCTATGGCCGGCACAGCGGCGTCAGCTGTTCGCGAAACCGACAACTCTAACAGTCTGGCCATGATCACGCCGGCTACAATAGACGCCACTAAGCCGCCGTAAATAGAAACCGGTTTGGTGTCAAAGTAAAATTACCGATGAAACTAGCTGTTTGTATTAAAAAAAGAGATCTCTGAATAACACAGAGCATCTCTTTTTTTAATACTCCTAAAAGATTCCAAAATGAAGCTACTTGTTATTGTATATGCAGACATAAGAATGTTGGTGGTAGAGAAGGGAGACGACATGATTGGCGCACTCGCTGGAGACATTATTGGTTCGGTCTACGAATGGGACAACATTAAAACAAAAGATTTTATTTTGTTTTCTGATAATTGCACATTCACCGATGACAGCGTTCTGACAATCGCGCTGGCAGATTCCATATTAACAGGTACTTCATATGTCGAGAACCTCAAGCAATTCTACTTTTGGTATCCGGAACGAGGGTCCGGTGGCAATTTCCACGAATGGGCGCAAAGCCCGAATCCAAAACCATATAACAGTTGGGGAAATGGTGCGGCTATGCGCATAAGCCCCGTCGGATACGCCTACGATAATCTTGATGAGGTTCTGCGACGAGCCGAAGAATTCACAGGAGTGACCCATGATCACCCCGAAGGCATCAAGGGAGGGCAGGCGACCGCGGCCGCGATATTTCTTGCCAGAGAAGGCGCGTCTAAAGCCGAAATCAGAGATTACATTGAGACCGAGTTCCAATATGATTTGAGCATGCACGTTGACGATATTCGCCCATCATATGAATTTGATGTCTCATCCCAAGGAACAGTTCCTCAGGCAATCCGAGCGTTTTTAGATTCGAATGATTTTGAAGATGCTGTACGAACTGCAATTTCTCTTGGTGGTGATTCTGATACGCTGACGTGCATCACCGGCGGTATTGCACAAGCTTTCTACGGTGGCGTTCCAGAACCTATTAGCAACAAGGTGTATGATATTCTCGATGACCGACTCGCAGAGATTACCAGGGAATTTATGCAAAAATATTGCGAAGCCAAATGAGCGAGGCCTATCAAAATCGCTTGTGCCCCCGGCATGAATCGAACATGCGACACCCGGTTTAGGAAACCGGTGCTCTATCCCCTGAGCTACGAGGGCAAATAACTGGGCTAAAAAAGGCGGTACAGCAAGCCACATTATATTATAACCGGAAGGCTCGGGCGATAAAGTTTCAGGCGAGGGGTTATTGATTAAATCTATGCGGTTGGGGTAGAAATTCTAGTATGAAACGCAAAAACTCAGAACCTAAAAAATCTACGAATCAAATGTCCGGACTTCCGTTCATTGTTTTGGGCGCCATTCTCAGTTGGTGGCTCGCTCATCGTTCCGGTCGACCGGAATCAGTTTTCAATGAGAAAAACGAAACCTGGAAGTGGCGCGACCATGAAATTAATTACGTCACAGCGGGCGAGGGCCCGGCGATAGTGCTTTTGCACGCTATCTATCCCGGGGCATCCAATGCTCAGTGGGAGCGTGTGATGCCATTCTTGACGAAACATTTTCGGGTCTATATTCCGGATTTGCCAGGTTTTGGTTTGACATCGAGACCAGCTTTTAGATATAAGCCTGCTCTGTACAATGATTTTTTAAAGGATTTTCTAAAAGATGTGGTTGAGGAGCCGGCCACAGTTGTGGCTAGCGGTCAGTCAGCGCCAAGCGCTATTGAGACGGCTGCGACTGAACCGGAGTTGATTGATCGCTTGATTCTCAGCGCCCCCACAGGCTTAACCAGGTTTTCTGAGAAAGCGCCTATTAGCCAACGTCTTTTCTATTGGTTCTTAACTCTACCGGTTGTCGGAACCTTAGCCTACTTCGGGCTAACGTCAAAACGTCAGATATTGCGCCAATTGCAATCAGATGTTTTTGCTGATCCGGATCTGGCGACAACGGATGCGATTGATCAAATATATGTCCAATCGCATCAACCGGGAGCCAAATGGGCCTCGATCGCGATGCTCGGGGGTCGTCTGAACGCGAATATGAAGAGCTCATATACCAAAGTCAACCAACCCATTTTACTTTTGTGGGGCGAGGTCCCGTCTAATATACCGGTATTTGACGGCGGTCCCTTCGTTGACATGAACACCAATGCCACGTTCAAGTCCTTTCCTGGTGCGCGATTAATGCCTGAGTCTGAAATCGCGGAGAAGTTTAGCGCCACCATCCTCACATGGATTAATAAACAGTTGGCCGCTTGATCAAATAATGTTTCAATAATTAAATGAAGATATTACAATTTTTTAATCAGCACTCTTATCTGGTTTTGGCTGGGATGATGCTCTTTGCAGTCAGCATGATTATGCTTGGAGGTGGCATAACGACGATGGGTGTAGTTGTCACAGCTCTTTTAGTATTCGCCCTGTATTCGTTTAGGCGCGAAGCAGTTGTTGGTAAACAGGCGATAACTGCAAGTACTCCATCCAAAGTTGCAGCGGGCAAACCCACCTTGGTCGAGTTTTATTCCGATTACTGAGCAGCTTGTCTTAGTCTGAAGTCCATGGTCGATGGGCTCGAGAAAGATATGGGCGATGACGGTCGAGTTGTGCGTGTAGACGCACGAGACAAAGATAGCCCCCTGGCTCGGGAGATGGATTTAAAGTTTACGCCGACTTTTGTCTTTCTTGACGCTGAAGGGAACGAGCTCTGGCGCACTGTTGGCAAAGGCCCCGGTAAATCTAAGGTACTCAACTACGTACGCCAAACTCATTGATCAGACAATAGAGATCTGTGTTCATGCTGCTTCTTGGCTCTTGAATAGTTCAGGTCGCTCTTCCCTCAGACTTAAAAAGGCGTCAATCACTTTCGGGTCAAACTGGCTGCCCTTTGCCTCCATGAGTTGGACGACTGCTTCCTGGTCGATAATGCTTTTCGGTAAGGCCTATCGCTGGTCATGGCGTCAAAAGCGTCGACAACGGTCAGGATCCGTGATTCAATTGGTATTCGATCACCAACCGAACCATCCGGGTAGCCGGTTCCGTCAAAATGCTCATGATGGTGTTTGACGATGGTGGTCAAATCTCGTAAGAACGGGATCTTTTCAACGATCTCCGCCCCGATCAATGAATGCGTCTTCATTATTTGCCATTCTTGTGGATCCAGTTGACCCGGTTTCATTAGAATTGCCTCAGGAATTCCGATTTTGCCGATATCATGAAGGGCGCAAGCATACTTTACGTGAAGTTTTTGTTCCGCATTAAGATCAAGCTTTTGACCAAGAGTTTCAACTAGAAGTTCAAGGCGAGCGGAATGATCTCCTGTTCCAGGATCACGAGCTTAAACCGCTGACGCCAAAGATTCCATGGTTCCGAGGTAGTTATTCTGGAGTTCGTCTGAAGAGGATGAAAGCTCATCGGTCAAGTCGTGAAGGCCGTCGTTCTGTTCCGTAATAGTTTTGGAAGCTCGCCGCACCAGGCTATTCAAAGTCAACCACAAGAGCGCTAGGTCGGCTGTTAGAAGCAGCGCGAGCGTAACATATAGCTTTCTCAAGCTCCGGGTTACCGGCTCAATTGAAATATATGCCTCGTAAGCTCCAACTATTTTATTATTCATTTTGATCGGGGAATAGAGTTCAAGAAACTGTCGATCAGACTTTGCTCCGATTGGCAAAGTCTGAAACCCAAAGTGGTTTTTACCGGAAAGCGCGATTTCGAGATCGTCGCCATGTTCGGGCTTTGTGCCGATTTTCTTTCTGGTATTGCTGTAGAGAATAGTTCCATCCTTTCCCTATATCTGGACAATTAGAATATCTCTTCCAATGAAGTTAGCTGCCATAAATTTGCCAAATTCAGGCCCGCCCAGATTTTTGTCGCCGGGCTTGAAATCGTCTACGCTCAGGCGATGGTCGAGGGTGGTGCGTTTTTTATCTAGCGCCTCAGCGATGTGATCCCTGAAGAGCTCGTCACTTATTTGTCTAGCTAAGATTATTCCGGTTAAAAAGCCAATTATTAGTAGCGCGACTAGGCTATATATAGCAAAAGTGGTCGTTAGTTTGAAGTTTTTCAAAAGAACCTCTTCTGTTCCTCCATGGTTATTCTAGGTTTCTACCCAAAGACCAAATGATTTATGTGAGAACCTAGATGTCACAACTGGCCAAATAGAGAGCAAGACCTTGTGGGGCAAGTAATTTCTTATATATACTTGACAAAGCAGATATACAAAATATACTATTAACCTATGAATATCTCATCAAAAGCTGAATCGGGAATCAGGGCCATGGTTGAAATAGCTGGGGGACCGGGTGCTCTCAAGCGCTCCGCCATTTCTGAGAGACAACAGATCCCGATGCCGTTTTTGACGCAAGTCTTGTCGGCACTCGTAAACTCTGGGTTGGTAAAGAGCGTTCGCGGTCCCGATGGCGGTTATCTGCTTGCTCGCCCTGCTGATGAGATTACTCTTCTTGATATTGTGAGCAAGCTGCAAGGTCCGGTCATGCCGAGAGGGTGTCTGGATCCTGAACGACCGGATGTTTGTTTAGTTAGCGGACCAGATTGCCTGCTGCGCGATGTTTGGGCGGCGCTGAAGGCGGCAAATGAACAAGTTTTGGGTAGTGTTACATTGTCGGATTTATCTTCGGTTGGCAAGGGAGGTTTAAATT
>JAUVQD010000020.1 GCA_030598355.1 Actinomycetes bacterium | reverse complement strand
GCATGGGCAATAAACGTGCGAGATTATAATTTTCGATCAGAGGATATTACAAGATTAATACAATAAACTTGGCGAACAAGCGGATGGAGCCGACCTCATAAACTCGACCGCTCATCCTCGACGTTCGGCAGCATGGAGATATGCTGATCATTGATCAAAAAAGTTCGAAGATCGACCCCTAAGCTCCACGACTGCGTTAACGCTCGCCCGTTTATCTTCGGCAGCTTTTTCCTCACTCTAACGCTCTCATAAATGACGGTCCATATAGCAGCGTCCTCACTAAAATAATTGTGTGAAAATGAAAGGATCACGACGATTTCCAAGCTCTGTAGTTCACAACAAGTTTCTGGATGCACGAAATGGAAAGACTAAAGTTAAAGCATTGACGATTAGTCGACATTTTCACCAACCAAGGAGGCAATATGGCGAAATGGATATTCGAACCCGGGCACACAGATGCTGAGTTCAGAGCAAGGCACATGATGGTTTCCTGGGTCAGAGGACACTTCAAGAACGTCCATGGCGAGGCGGACTTCGATCCGGCTGAGCCGGAGAAACTGAAGGTAAGGGCTGAAATCGACGCGACCGGAGTGTGGTCGGGCGAAACGGCGCGAGACGCGCACTTGCGGACTCCGGACTTTCTCGATACTGACATGTATCCTAAGATTACCTTTTCTAGCACTCGTGCTGAGCCGCGCGGCCAGAATGATCTTCGGCTCTACGGAAATCTGACACTCCACGGCGTGACGAAAGAGATAGCGTTAGAGGTCCATTACTCAGGTGCCTGGAAAACACCTTACTGGGAAGAGTCGGAGGAAGGTTATGTCGACCGTGGGCCCATCAACCGCGGTGGCTTCGAGGCTGAAACGATGATCGACCGGTTCGATTTCGGAGTAGCTTGGACTGACTCGTTGGAACGAGGCGGTGTCGTAGTCGGCCGCGAAGTTTACATCAAACTTGACGTTGAGGCGCTCTTGGAAAGCGACTTGGCCCGTATCGAACAGGAAAAGCGGGCCGCCTAACGGTAAACAATATCTTTGCTAGGTCACTAGTGTCTGCATGTCGACCGATGTGTTCTTTCTGTCTTCGACGGGGCCGTCTATTGCGCGTCCCATGATGAACATGGCGCCGAATTGCTGAAGCTTAGAAAAGTTCGAAGATCGTCCCCTAAGCTCCACCAGAACTCACGTAAGCGGCAAACACTCGCGCTCCTTGCATCTCGGCTCACAAGAGATCTGCCGGGAACAGTAATAATTTCGTACCAACCAGAAAAAGAAATGCCGCTACGACCAAGCGAAATTGCTCCTGTGGTATTTTGTCCACGATTAGTTTTGCAAGATACGCTCCCAGAAAAGAAGCTGGTATGAACAACAAAATGCCCCACAGAAGCACGTCGTCCAAACGAACACCGCTGGCAATATAGGTTGTAAGTCTGGCTGAGTCTATAGTGAAAGCGATTGCTCCTGCTGTCGCTATATAGACTGCTTTTGGTAAGTCAAACGCTGTCAAGAAAACGCTTCGTATGGCGCCACCCATACCGAATATTCCAGCAAAAAATCCAGAAAGAGCACCGCCTACCATTGCCGTCAGATGGCTTTGCGGAAGTTTGAAGGAGGGCCGAAAAAACAAAAAGATGACATAAACGATTAAGAATACGCCGAGAATTTGAGAAAGCAGAGCGTTGGAAACTGAAAAGATCATGCGCGCGCCTATGTATGCGGCGATAATTCCGGGAATACCAAAAGTCAAAATCAGCTTCCACCGAATTCCTTCTCGAAACAAGAGCAGTTTCCAGATATCGCCGAACCAATGAATGATACCAACGAGCAGAAGCGTCTGCGGCAGCGGCAGAAACAACAATAAAACTGGCACCATAATTGTTGAGGTGCCGAATCCCGAAAGCGTGCCCACGCTGCCAGCAAGAATCGTGAGCAGCCCAATGCAAAGTATGTCCATAAAAGACATTGAGGTCTAATTTATGTCCGTAAATGGCGTTTCGCAACCTCACTCATAGCTTAGCGTTCTTTGAGAAAATCTCTAACAAATCATCCGAGCGGCCGGTAAAAACGCGCGCGGCTGAATTCAGACGTTGCGAGAATACGGGCTTGATAGTTACTGATCACCCAGGTTCGAAGATCGACCCCTAAGCTCCAGCATCGGCGTTAATAGTGTGTCAACCTGGGCAAGCTTACCGGCTCACCACCACGCCATCGACCTCAAAGCGGGCCCTACCCGGAGTACCAAGGTTGACCACTTTCAGATAGTGGGTGCCTTTCTTCTTGAGGCTACGATAGAAGATAAGTTGTCTAGGGCGGACCTTAGATGATTGGGCATCTACAGTTTTTACGTACTTGCCGTCTACATAGATCTTGGCCAGACCTATATCAGGTCTTTGGGTGACTACCAGACCGATGCCGTCTGTCTTGTAGAGCTTGTAGATAAGGGCATGCCCACGTCTGTATGAGTACCTAACGGAAGTCAGGTAGTTTTGGGACCTACCCAGTTTTTTGTAGCCGTTAAAACCTATTCTTCTTACAAGAGAGTTTCCTTCGTTAAAGGGGACGATCGTTTTGTAGACTTTAGAAGTGCTGGCATTCCTGGCGTTATCTGTCGCCTCTGTCCTAAAGTAATAGGTGACACCGGCTCTACCTTTAAAGAGGGCCTCTTTGGCGGTGGTGTTGGCTTTCCAGGTCCGCCAAGTGCTCGAGGTGGAAGGGCGGTATCTGACTGTGTAGTGCTTTAGACCTGATGAGGGTGAGGCATCCGTGGCCCACCACTTCACCTTAAAGGTGGTCGTCTTAGATATTCTGGTGGAGACGAAAGGCGTTGTCATTCTAGTGGTTGGTCTTTGAGTGTCTAGGCTGATGGTATCTGAGACTATGGCTGAATGGTTATTGGCTCTGTCTTTTACTTCCAGCTCTACTTCTTTGGTCCTGTCGGTCCCCCCCAAAGTGGCGATAGAGGCTTCTGAGAGTGCCCACTCTTTGGTGGTCTTAAAGTCCTTCCAGGAGGACCACTCTCCGCCTTTATTTCTCACTCTCATCCAGTAGAGGCCAGAACCGCCGGTGTCGTTGGCAGAGATGTTTAGGGTGACATTGCCGGAGTTGGTATAGACGTCTGTACCGTTGATCTTAAGCGAAGCGGTGGGTTTCGTGGTGTCTATTTTGAAAGGTCCCTTGTGGGTGGTGGACGTCCAGTTCCCGGCTTTGTCCACGGTAGAGACGTTGGCGTACCAGCTGCCGTTGGCCAGTGGCGGACTGGTGTAAGTGTCAGTTGCATTCGATGTATCACTCATGCGGATAGTTTGCGGCGGGACTTCGGTAGTGTCCTTGCTGAACGTTATTGAGTAACCAGCCACACCTGAAACCGTATCGGTGGCATCGGGGTGAACTTGTAAATCAATCGTATTGTCGCTTCTCCACCGGCCCACCTTATGGCTCGATGATGAGATGGTGGGGTCGGATGGCTTGGCGACATCGACTTCGAGCGATGCCATGAATATCTCGTAGTCGGCGCCGTCGGGAGTACCGTGCCAGACGACGTTATTGCCGTCTATCTGCGGTTTAGGTTCTGGCTCCACACCTAAATTATTGTTGCTCAGTTGCGTGACGGAGACACCGTCGTAGAGAAAGACTTGATAGTTGTTGCCGTCATCATAGCCATGCCAAACAACATTGTTGCCGCTTACTTGGGGGTAGTAGTCACCATAGCTGTTATCTGTCAGCGTGGTCACTGTGGAGCCGTTGTAGAGGAAGATTTCCCAATCGCCGCCGTCATAGTCATAGCCATGCCAGACAATATTATTGCCGCTTATCTGAGGAAATTTATCATCGTAGCCGTTATAAGTCAGCTGGATGGTACTTAAGCCGTTGTAGAAAAATATCTCCCAATCGTTGCCGTCATAGCCATGCCAAACAACGTTGTTGCCGCTTACTTGGGGGTAGTAGTCGCCATACCTGTTATCTGTCAGCGTGGTCGCTGTGGAGCCGTTGTAAAGAATGATTTCCGAATCGTAGTCGCCATAGGCCTCATAGACCACATTATTGCCGCTTATTTGAGGTTCGCTGTCCCAAAGGCAGTTATCTGTTAGCGTCGTGACGGTGGAGCCGTTATAAAGGAATATCTGATCGTCGACACCGTCAGAGCCAATCCAGACCACATTATTACCGCTTATTTGAGGACGTTTGTCATAAATACTGTTATCCGTCAGCGTCGTGATGGTGGAGCCGTTGTAGAGGAATATCTCAGTGTCGTTGCCGTCAGAGGCAACCCAGACCACATTATCGCCGCTTATTTGAGGCGAGTAGTCAGAAATGCTGTTGTCGGTCACCTTCGTGATGGTGGAGCCATTGTAGAGGAATATCTCGTCGTCGTTACCGTCAAAGCCGCGCCAGACGACATTGTTACCGCTTACTTGAGCGTATCCGTCAAAATAGTCGTTATCTGTCAACTGAGAGGTATTGAGCCACTCGGCCGTACTCCATAGGGGACTGCTTAGGGCCAAGACCACGGCTATCGCCAGGATCAAGCCGAACTTTACTGAGCCACGTTTTTCTCGCAGCATATTGCATTCTCCTTGTTTGGTTTTAGGCCAAGCGTTCCCTGACTTTTCACCCTAATTCAATTGATCAGTGGCGAAATATGCAAAAGAATGCTGTCAAGAAGAGTCTATACCCGCTCAATCCCTTACTTGATCAAGCTAAAGGCAAGCCAGTAGGGGCCTGCTCCTATTGCGCAGGGGCATTCGGCGCCACGGAAGACGTGCAGTCTCTTGACGGGGTGCTTCTTGCTGACTATGGGGGCCATCCGAGCATAAGGAGACTGATTTCTGAGGGTTATCAAATGATCACATCCTGGGGCTGAACCCCGAGCCACGTAGTTACCCAGGTTCGAAGATCATCCCCTAAGCACAACGATTTTGAGTTGACGACTATAAAGAACGGGAACCTGCAAGACAGCCCAACCCTCATGCAGAGCTAGTCGCCTCTAAGCAACTTTTAACCATTGTTTTGACAACCTCGAGTTTCTTGGGGTCAGATCGCACCAGAATCGACAACCCAGATCACAATTGATTACAACTACACCGGTTAATTGGTAAACAAATCAATCTAAGGGACGGCAGCAAGAAAGCTGGGGCAGATTCGTACCGATCCAGGTTCGAAGATCGACCCCTTAGCTCCACAAATCCCGAATATTGCCTGCATAAAGGCATAATTATGCCTTTATCGGCATAATGCAGTCGCCCAGAACTCAGATGCATGGCTCATGATGCTCTCTTTTACAACCATTGGTATTCGGTCTAGGGTGTCAATGAAGGCGGGTTAACTCCAGCTTATGCACACTTAAAGTACAGTCTCGTAGACTATGTTGAAAATGACCGGATCAAAGCAACCTTGGAGAAATACTAATGAAAGCGATTGTATGCACAGAATACGGGTCGCCAGATATTCTTCAGCTCAATGAGGTAGCAAAACCTACTCCCACGGACAATGAAGTACTGATAAGAATATATGCGGCAATAGTAGGGCCAACTGACTGCGTCACTCGCAAGGGTGACCCGTTTATTGCCCGATTATCGACAGGTCTTAGAAGACCAAAGAAAACTATACTAGGGACTGAGATAGCCGGAGAAATTGAAGCGGCAGGCAAAGATGTAAAGCTATTCACAGAAGGCGACCAGGTTTTGGATCTACCGGGATGGGTCAGGGTGCTTATGCCGAGTACAAATGTCTGCCTGAAGACTGGGCGTTGGCAATAAAACCGGCCAACATGACCTACGAGGAAGCCGCGGCCGTCTGTGATGGGGCCTTAACGGCATTGCCTTTCCTTAGAGATAAGGGAAATATCCAGAGCGGGCAAAAGGTCCTTATCAATGGAGCCTCGGGGTCAGTAGGTACTTTTGCGGTACAGCTTGCCAAGCACTTTGGGGCGGAAGTTACCGGGGTATGCAGTACGACGAATTTAGGGATGGTGAAATCCTTAGGGGCCGATACGGTAATTGATTACACCAAAGAGGATTTCACTAAAAGCGGTGAGCCTCACGATATCGTTCTTGATGTGGTCGCCAAGAGTTCATTTTCAAGTTGTAAAAGCTCGCTAACGCAAAGAGGGATCTATCTTGACACTTTCCCTAGTCTGGCAACTATTCTTCCCAAGATCGGTGGCAAAAAGGCAATATTTGCGGCCACCGGCATTAGGCCGCCAAGCGAAAAGACTAAAGATTTAATCTTCCTCAAAGAGCTTATTGAGGCGGGGAAGCTAAAATCGGTTATCGACAGAAGCTACCGATTGGAACAACTTCCCGAAGCGCACATATATGTCGAAAAAGGACACAAAAAGGGAAATGTGGTCATCACTTTAGAAGATAGCAACTAATTATGAAGGCGATAGCATGGACACAGTATGGGCCACCGGACACTCTTCAGCTCAAAGAGGTAGAACTACCTACTCCCAAGGACCACGAGGTACTGATAAAAATACATGCGACAACCGTGCTCGCCGGGGACTGTGAGCTTCGAAGCCTACGGCTCCCAATCTACTTCAGGCTCCCCTTGCGAGCATGGGCAGGCCTTCGAAGACCAAGAAGAATAACCATATTAGGGGCTGAGCTCGCCGGGGAAATTGAAGCTGCAGGGAAGGATGTAAAATTATTTAGAAAAGGCGACCAAGTTTTTGGATCTACCGGTTTCAGGCTTGGTGCTTATGCTGAGTACACATGTTTGCCTGAAGACGAGGTGCTAACAATAAAGCCGACGAATATGACGTATGAGGAAGCCGCCACCGTTCCTATTGGAGGATTTAATGCATTGCATTTTCTTAGAAAGGGAGATGTCCAGAGCGGACAAAAAGTCTTGATCAATGGGGCAGGGGGAAGCATAGGTACTTTTGCGGTGCAGCTTGCCAAGCATTTTGGAGCTGAAGTGACCGCCGTAGACAGCACGCGGAAATTGGAGATGCTACGCTCGATCGGCGCAGATCAGGTCATTGATTACACTCAAGAAGATTTCACCAAACACGGCCAGACCTACGATGTGATTTTTGACGTGGTAGGTATGAGTTTGTCTTCACGTGGGATCAGCTCACTAAGTGAAAAGGGAATCTATCTTTTGGCGAACCCTATGCCGTTACACATGGTTCGAGGGCTATGGACTTCAATAACAAGTAGCAGGAAAGTAGTAACTGGACTAGCATCCTATAAAATTGACGATTTAATTTTCCTCAAAGAGCTTATTGAGGCGGGAAAGATAAAATCGGTCATTGACAGGCGCTATCCCTTGGAACAAATTCCCGAGGCTCACAAGTATGTCGAAACCGGGCAGAAAGCGGGAAATGTAGCCATAACCGTGGAGCATAATAACAAAACCTAATAGGATCGCTTCATCATGCAGTACCTGCAAACCATAGTAACTCCAATTCCAGTACTGATATAATTAAGGCCAAGTCCTAGGAGTTTCTCATGGCCACCACACTTTTAAGAACGAAACTATACAGACCTGCGGTGAATGACGGTCTCGTTGCGAGACCGCGACTTGTCAGCCTGCTGGACGAGGGGTCAAAGAGAAAGCTAACCCTAGTTTCAGCTCCGGCCGGGTTTGGCAAAACGACACTTGTCAGTGAGTGGATAGAGAAGTCTTCGCGCCCTAGTGCCTGGCTCTCCCTCGACGATGATGATAATGAGCCCCTTGGGTTTCTCGTCTATTTAGTAAACGCCGTTAAGCAAATAGATGATAGCGTTGGAGACGAAGTCCTCAGGGTCCTAGTTGCGTCTAAAATGGAGCCCGATAAAGATCTGATAATGAAATTCGCAGACGAACTTAGTGATATCAATGATAACTTCACCTTGGTCCTAGATGATTATCACGTAATCACCAACGAATCGATCCATGAAACTATTGATTTCATCATCGATCATATGCCTGAAAATATGCATCTGATAATGACCACCCGTTCCGACCCGCCCTTGCCGTTGGCGCGCCTTCGGGTCCGCTCGCAGATCACGGAAGTAAGGGGCGCCGATCTTAGATTCAGCGAAACCGAAACCGCCACCTTCTTTAACGATTTTTTGGGGCTAGATCTAGACAAAGATGAAATAGCGACTTTAGAAAATCGCACCGAGGGTTGGGTTGCCAGCTTGCAACTGGCCGGGCTTTCCCTGCAGGGAGTCGAGGACAAGAAGAAGTTCATTTCTGCTTTCTCCGGTAGTCACCGGTTCATAATCGACTATCTGGTTGACGAAGTGTTGTCGTGCCAGAGAAAAGAAGTGCAAGAGTTTCTTCTCAAGACGTCTATTCTAAAGAGACTTTGCGCACCTCTTTGTAATGAATTGCTGACGATCGACAACTCTCAAGAGATTCTCGATGAGTTGGAAAGAAGCAATATATTCCTGGTTTCCCTAGACAACGAGCGCCAGTGGTATCGGTATCATCATCTTTTCGGTGACTTCCTGAGTCAGCGCCTTAAAGAGAAAGAGCCTCAGGCGCTCAACATGTTGCATCAAGGAGCTGCCGCCTGGCTCCGGTCGAACGGGCAAACCATGGAGGCCATCGCTCACGCGATAGAGGGTGAAGACTTTGAGATGGCGGCGGATGTTATCGAGCCTATCGCAAAGAACATGATCATGGAAAACCAAACCATGCCCCTTCTTAATTGGAAATCCGTACTTCCCGAAGACATTATTGCTACGCGACCGTGGATATGTACGGCTTTTGCTTGGAGCTGTATTAACTCAGGCATGCCTCAAGAAGAGATAGAGCCGCTTCTTAATCTCGTGGAATCCGCCATAAGCGAAGACAACTCAAGTGATGAACTCGATCAAGAACCTCTTCTACACGCAACTACAATCAGGGCCCTTATGGCTATTAGGGTGGGTAAGTTCCAGGACGCGGTAGAGGACTCGATCAAGGCGATGAAGCAAATACCGGATGATAACGTTTTTATTCAGGCCGTTCTAGCGCTCAATCTTGGAGTTGCCTTTTATGCTGTGGGGGAGCTCGCGAGCGCCCGAAAACACTTACGCGATGGCTATAGATTATGCATGGAGTCTGAAAATTATGCGGGTGCGATTGGGGCTAAATCCTACCTTGGCTACACCCAGCTCGCACAGGGTCTGTTTCATGAATCTGAGCAAGCCTTCAATAAAGTTATCGAAATTGGCACGAAAGTGGGTGGCGGGCAACCCATCCCTATTTCCGGCTACGGACATATTGGCCTTGGGCAGATCTTTTATGAGCGGAACAATCTAAGCGAAGCCGAGATACATTTAAAACAGGGTATTGAGCTAGGCGAGAAGGTAAATGACTTTACGACTGGAATCAGAGGAAACCTAGCCCTGGCTCGACTTAAGCAGGCGCAAAAAGACTTTGGAGCTGCCGAAGCAGCTCTTAGCCAGGCGATGGCTAGCACGTTTCCTGATTGGCGGATGCCGGAAGGTCGTCAAATAGCGGCTTGGGAGATGGAGCTAAGACTTGCTCAGGAAAATACGATGGATACAAGCGCCTGGGCTGATAGTAGAAGCGAACAGCTTGATGATAAGTCAGAGCATATGGATATTAGGCTGGACACCGTTCTAGCGAAAATACGCCTACAGCAAGAGAGGCCAAATGAGGCACTAAGCATCCTTGAGAAGTTATTAAGAGACGCGAAAGACGCGGGGCGAGCGGGAGATACAATAGAAATACTGGCTCTCGTGGCTATCGCAGAAATTCAAAATGAAAGTACTGAGTCAGCTATGTCCAGTTTTCAAGCCGCCCTAGATCTTGGTGAGCCACAGGGGTATGTGCGGACTTTCATTGATCACGGAAAAGCGATCGAAGGCCTTCTAAAGGAAGCGATATCACGTCAGATAAAAGTCGACTATGCTTCCAAGCTATTAATGAGTCTGAATGCCGATTCCAAAATATCCAAAAGTCATAGATCCGAGGTGGCCGGAAGCCAGCCCTTAATTGACCCACTGACTGCAAGAGAACTCGAAGTACTGGCCTTAGTGGTTGAGCGCCTTAAGTATCAGGAGATAGCCGACAGGCTCGTGGTCAGTCTTAACACGATCCGAACTCATTCAAAAAATATCTATAGCAAACTAGGGGTAAAAAGCGCGACACAAGCAGCTGAGAGAGCCAAGGAGCTAGGCCTCATCAAGCAATAGGACGATATCAACATTTCCAAAAAGTCCCCCGTCCGCTTCGTAGACGCTTGTGTCACAGCAGCCAGTTCTTAAGATCACATCCTAAATCACATAATTTATGTGATTTCTTGTCGTTCTTCCTCCGGTAAATTCAATCTCGACATCAGGCAATTCGAGACTAAGTATTTGCCAATTATTAAGGGAGGAAGAAAATTGGAGATTTACGAGATACAGATCGACGGACATTTGGACGATCATTGGGCGGATTGGTTTGACGGTCTCCAGATAGAGCGCAAGAAAGCCGGTCACACTATTCTTTGCGGTCCGGTCGCAGACCAGAGCGCTCTCCACGGTTTTCTCGGCAAGATCCGAGATCTGAATCTGACACTTCTATCGCTGAAATGTGTCGAACGTTCCCGCCCCCCTCCGGACGGATGACCCGATTTGAGCGTCGCAAGACCAAAGTACCAACGTAAAAAGAAAACGTAATTAATTTATTAGAAGGAGAATAAAATGAGAGACTTGATCGCCGATTTTTCACAACACAAAGCTGCAACAGTCTTAAGGTTCCTGTACCCACTCTTTTTTATAGTCGGGATCTTCAGCATGATGTATGCATCCGCCAGCCTTATTGTGCCAGGAGATACCGCAACCACAGCAAAGAATATTATGGCCAATGAGTTGCTCTTCCGTATGGGTATTGCCGGCACCCTAGTCGTCCAGATAATCCATATATTGGTAGCTCTAGCTTTATACGGATTATTCAAATCAGTCAGCAAAAATCATGCTTTACTTATGGTCATATTCGCTCTGGTCGGTGTCCCGATCGCCATGTTCAATGAGCTCAACAAAGTTGCCGCTTTGATACTATTAAAGGGCGCTGATTCCTTGACCGCATTCACGGCCGATCAGTTGCAGGCCCCGATGATGTTCTTTCTTGATTTGAACAGACTGGGAAATCTTTCTATCTCGGCGATATTTTGGGGTCTTTGGCTACTTCCTCTCGGTTATCTAGTTTACAAGTCAGGCTACTTTCCCAGATTTATTGGCGTCTTGCTGGTAATGGGGGGGCTTGGCTTCGCTTTGGTGGATCCTCTTTCGCATCTTCTTCTGTCCGACTACGCCAGCTACGAAGCAATATTGATGCCGCTAGTCGCTC
>JAUVQD010000087.1 GCA_030598355.1 Actinomycetes bacterium | reverse complement strand
CACAATCAAGACTTTCGTTACTGAGGATAGCCCTTTTTTTGGGCTCTCTTCAGACGAATTTTCTGATGTTGGTTTTTTCTTTCCGGGATTTCTCTCTGTTGATACCATTCGAAGCTGATGCTAACTTGCGCGTTTGATCACGTCAACTGACACATGCGCTTATACCAGCTGATTACAGTTTGCTTACAGTATCTGAGTTAAAGTTCACCACCCAGACATTTGTCCCGTCAAAGGCGATAGCGTTGGGTGAGGTCCCGACGGTAAAGCTGGTATCCTGAGCGGCTTCGTACCAGCGAAGCAAAGCCACCTGGTTAGGGTTGGGTTGTGATTTTAGAAGAAAAGAGGAGGCATGGTAGCCGTCGAGCAGATCGGCATTCAGCGTAGCCGTGTCTATCTTGGAAGCGCCAATAGCCGCAGAGTCAGCAATGTCGGCGTTGACAATGGTACCGTTGGCGATGCCGGCACTTAAGACCGCGCCGGCGCGGATATTATCGCTCCAAACATCACCATCTATTATGTGGTAGCTCCTTACTGCCCCTCTGGCTATCTTGCCTCGCCTGACTGCTCTTGAATTCTGTCAGTGGTAACGGCCCCGTCTTTAATGTCTCTCGAGTTGACCGCGTGGTTGATGATAGCGACGCTGTTAATATTGAGCTCTTGATGGTATCGACGGGGTAAACACTTTGATCTAGCCAAAAGAGACCGTGCCTATTAAGATCACACAATGATTAGTCTTAACCAAAGATCGCACATGGTTGTTGGGATAAGCATGATGCTGGCCGTCGCAGCAATTCATGCATTCAGAATAGGAACCTACCTAAACGGAGATTTGTATATTTATTATTATAGTTACGCTTCCGACGTGATGATTCCTTTTGGTATGTATTTTCTTCTAAGTATGAATCAATTCCAATATCGATTTCTTGAAAAATGGTATGTGAAGGCTTTAATTGTCTTTGGTTTAGCGACGCTTACCGAAATCCTACAGATTTTTGGGGTATATGCCTTAGGGGTCACTTTTGATATTTTTGATATCTTGATGTTTGGAATAGGTGTGCTCATCGCCGTTCTTCTCGATAAATTAGTTTTTGAGCATTTTATCCCTTATTGGAGACGAGATGCCGCAGACAGCTTTACTATATGAAAATGAAAGCCATTGTTTGTCACAAATATGGTTCACCCGATCTTCTTCAGCTTAAAGAGGTTGAAAAACCTACGCCTGCTCTTTTGATTGCGCCGCTGATCTCAAGGACCGGAGCCAAGAAAATAGGGGTCGTAATGTGGAAACCAAACAACAAAGAAGACCTGATTCTCTTAAAAGAGCTTTTTGAGGCCGGCAAATTTGTGCCTGTAATAGATAAGCGTTACCCGTTAAGTGAGGTCTCTGAAGCTATGCGGTATCTTGAAGAAGGCCATGCAAAGGGAAAAGTATTGATAACAGTGGAGCCGAACAACTAATCATGAAAGCTATTGTCTGGAAAAAATACGGACCGCCAGATGTTCTTATGCTAGAAGAGGTAGCCAAGCCTATCCCTTTAGATAATGAAGTGCTGATAAGAATTTACGCCACAACAGTCACAGCGGGGGATTGTGAAGTTCGAAGTATGAAACTCCAATTCCCGATCGGGCTTGCCATGCGAATATGGCTGGGGCTTAGAAGACCAAGAAAAACCACCATCTTAGGGACTGAGCTAGCCGGGGAGATCGAAACAGTCGGCAAAGACGTAAAACTATTTGAAGTAGGTGACCAAGTTTTTGGATCTACAGGTCTTGGTTTTGGCGCTTATGCTGAGTATATTTGTCTACCTGAAGAATCCGACAACGGGGTGGTAGCAATAAAACCGGCCAAAATGAATTACAAGGAAGCCGCCACTGTTCTTTTCGGGGCACGTGATGCATTGTATTTCTTAAGACAAGGAAATATCCAAAGCGGACAGCGGATTCTGATCAATGGTGCGGGAGGGAGCATAGGTACTTTTGCGGTACAGCTTGCCAAACACTTTGGGGCCGAAGTTACCGC
Source organism: Actinomycetes bacterium (assembly GCA_030598355.1). Classification (GTDB taxonomy): domain Bacteria; phylum Actinomycetota; class Aquicultoria; order CAJVYJ01; family JAUVQD01; genus JAUVQD01. The sequence goes on along the minus strand of JAUVQD010000087.1, from coordinate 4,329 downwards.
CGTGGACAGCGCCGAAAAATTAGAAATGCTGCGCTCGATCGGCGCGGACGATGTGATTGACTACACGCAGGAGGATTTCACTAAAAGCGGGAAGATCTACGATATTGTTTTTGATGTGGTCGGCAAGGCTCCGTTTTCGCGTAGCAGGAGATCGCTAACGAAAAAAGGATTTTATATCATAGCCAATCCTGGGGCGGTATTGATGTTTCGCGGGTTGTGGACTTCAATGACCACGGGCAAGAAAGTAATATTTCCACCAACAAAAGGCCATAAGCCTGAAGATATAATCGTTATCAAAGAGCTTGTTGAGGCGGGGAAGTTAAGGACGGTCATAGACAAAACCTATCCGTTGGAAAAAACGGTTGAGGCCCACAGGTATGTCGATACAGGACAGAAAAAGGGCAATGTGGTCATAACGATTCCCGCCAGGACATAAGAAGTATCCAAATATGAATGAGAAATTTGAAACTAGCCATCACCACGATCACCTAGCCGAAAACAAGCATGCGAAGATTGTCCTCAACCTCACGCCGCTTGCCTATATATTTTAGCGAGGTCTGACTCGGCTTCATCGATCAATCTGACGTCGTACCTTTTTTTGAGAATCGAGAGCATTTTTTTATCGATCCATGCCGGTAGAAGTGGTCCCAAGTAGATACCTTTTATGTCCAGAGCCAACAAGCTCCAAAATATGGCCACCGCTTTCTGTTCCATCCAGGTTAACGCAATGGTAAGTGGCAGCTCATGTATGCTAACTCCAAAAGCTTCCGCTAGCGCTGTCACAACATCTACAGCGACAATAGCGTCATTGCATTGACCCAAATCAATCAGCCTGGGAATCCCATGGATGTCACCAAGGTCTAGATCATTAAAACGGAACTTTCCACAAGCCAGCGTCATCACAATAGTATCTTGCGGCAAGTTTTTTACGAAATCACGGTAGTATTTAGCTTGCTTAAGAGGCGCGTCACATCCGCCAACAAGGAAAAAACGGCGAATTTGGCCTGTGTCGACCATCTCTTTGATCTCGCCCGCCAATGAAGTAACTGTCGTTGCCGAGAAGCCCGTTGTCAGGTTGCGAGCGCCATTGGTATCCTCATATTTCGGCAGAGATAGGGCCCGCTCAATTACAGGCGAAAAATCGAACCCGTCTATATGTCGGACACCCGGCACTCGGGGAAGGCCGGTTGTAAACATTCGGTCTTGATAGTTTACAAGAGGCGGCATAACGCAATTTGATGTAATTAGAATAGCCATTTCGTAATTAGAAAATAGCTGTCTTTGATCAAACCAGGCCCCGCCTAGGTTTCCCGCTAAATGCGGAAAATTTCTTAAGCCCGGGTATCCATGGGCCGGCAATAGTTCGGAATGCGTATATACGTTAATACCGAGCCCGCTTGTTTGTTTTAGAAGCTCCTCCAGTGCTTTGAGGCTATGGCCGGTCGCAATTATGCCGTGCCCCTTGACCGGTGTGGTTCTGACATTTGTCGGCTCAGGTTCGCCATAGGCTTCGATATGGGCGTCTTTTAGCAAACGCATTGTTTCAAGATTGATACGTCCAGCCTCAAGCGCCTGGTCAAGAATATTTTCCGGATCAAAATTTACATTAGTGACTACCGAGTAACCAGCCTTGGTCAAGAAAGTGTCGATTTGTTGGCCAGTGTATCCCAACTCTCGAGCATGATATGAATACGCGGCAATTCCTCTGGTCGCAAAGGTCAGATTGTCTTGCAGGCGAGTCGTTACGGAATCTTTGCCGCAGACACCCTTGACCGTGCAACCCGTGTCATGAGATGCCTGGGAGCACTGGTAGCAAAACATTTTCAGATCATTCTTCGCCATGTACAGCACCTTTCATTTCTAATTCTTACCCCCGTCTTTCCTGAGAAAACAGTTTGCTACGTTTCTCTGGCTGCTAAGATCGTTTTTTGTGTTGGATTTTCAAGACCAATATGCTGCACGCAAGCACAAAGGTTACGGAGTTAGTGAGAATTACCGGCAATGAACCGATAGCAAAGCCATAGATTGCCCAAAGAAACACTCCAATTGTAAATGCGATGTATGTGAGCAGTGAAACGTCTTCGAGCGATTTTGTTTTCCAAGCCCTATGTAGCTGCGGGACAAATGCCGCGGTAGTCAGGCTGCCGGCGATGAGCCCAAGTATTGTTGTGTAATCCATATTTTTAAGTTTATAACCAATGGCGGAGATAATGGCTCACAGATTTACATTACTCCAAAAAGTTTACCTATAAAAAATGCATAAAAAAGGATCAGGATCCATCCTTCCCATTTTGTCACTTCCTTGTCCTGGGTCATAAAGAAGAAAAGCAGCGTCGCTATTATCATAAGCGGGAGCGCGAAACTGATAATATTTGCGGGAACGGTTACTGGCCCGATTAGCCCTGCCACTCCAAGGACGGCAAAAGAATTGAAAATATTTGAACCCAAGACGTTGCCGACGGCAACCTCGCCCTGACCCTTTCTGGCGGCAGTGATGCTGACAGCAATTTCAGGGAGTGAAGTTCCAAGAGCTACCGCGCTTAAAGCGATCACATCTGTTTCTATTTTGATCATTTCCGCAATATTTATGACAGACTCGATTGTATACTTGGCTCCGATCGCGACAAAGATACTGCTTATTACCAGCACCAATATGTCTTTGCGGCCCAGCTTTTTCTTCTCCATTTCTTTTGCGATTGCTTTTTCAATATCTGAATCTTCATATTTTTTGTCTACCGCTACGGTATAGGAAAGGTAAAAGAATATGCCAAGCAAAGCCAGAAAAGCTTCGGGGCGAGTAATAGTGCCGTCGTAGATGATAATGGCCATAAAGAACGCCGATCCGACAAGGATGGGAAGATCGACCCGGATGAGTTCATGGATGATCTTTATCTTTTTAGCGAGGATGACCGTGATGCCTAGCACCAAAAAGATATTTGTGATGTTGGAGCCGGTCACATCCCCAATCATAATTTCTGAAGCGCCGCTTGTTACGGCAAAGACAGCTGAGGCTAGCTCGGGCAACGAGGTGCCGGCGGCTACTATGGTAACACCTACGATAAACGGGGGGATTCCAAGCGCTAGTCCAATCTTTTCAGCCGCATCAGTAAAATACCCTGCTGCTTTGATCAGGGTAAAAAGGCTTATAACAAATACTATGATCCAGATTAAAAGAGACATGAGAATTCCTTAGTAACAGCAAAATCTTAGCATAAGGACAAATGGTCAGTGATATATGGTGGAGTAGAAGTCTCTCTAGGGCAACAAGCTCAAGGTGCTGATCTTAAGAAATGGCGTCGTGTGAATATGTATTCTTTCTTAAGATAAGCGTGCCTGAAAGAATCGAGAATGCGCTAACTTTGGCTACAAACCAAGTATTTGTTCCAGTTGACGGTAGTTGATTAACACTTAGATAATCAATATCATTCACTGAATCCCAGGGCTGCCGAAATCTCACCCCTGTTACTTGTTTCGGTATTGACCAGGTCTTTTGGGAAACGATAAGAAAATCAGTATCGGTTTCGCGTTTTACCTCAAGAGTGCCCGAGCTGGTAGTGATAGTTGTTCTAACGGTTACCCACTGATTTTCAGCTGTTGGTCCGCGCAGGAAATCTCCATCATATGTAGGGCTTGGTTGCGTTCCCTCTAACTCTAAGGCCTAACCGTCAACGGAATTGTAGGTAACATAAATATTGTTAGCAAGCCCATCAAAATATATCGATAATGCGGGAAATCGATAATTTGCCCCACCGCTAACTAAGCGAGCCCTGGTCTCCACTGTAATCGGTAGTTTTTTGACTGAGTATCGAAAAGAAGATAGTTTTTTGAAACACAGAGTGTTCCAGTGTTGCGCAGGATAGCAGTTAAGAAACTTGCTGAGCATTCAGGGCTCGATCGAAGGACATTGCAGCGCATTCGTGCCTATAAAACCTCGCCCAGTCCGCAGAACCGGCAGAAGCTAATAAGTATTGTTGAGCGTTGGTTGCGCAGAGAGAGGGCGTGAAATGAATTGCCAATCCTTAAGTGGATAAGCTTGATGCAATGCGAGCAATTAATTCAAATGGATCTTTAAGTGAGGGCTAACTAAGTAAGTTGCCTCCGCGACCGCGACAACAATTCGGGGGCCTGGCACGGAGATGATTCCGCATGCAATCTAATGTTAACGAAACTTTTTCATCTGTCACGGTCAAGAACAAAACCTGTATTGGTTACGGCTAGGGTCTTCGCAAAGCCCATCAAGCACACGTTCTTTACTTTTCATAGCTTTTTCGTCCTCTGGGTTCAGTTCAAGCAGATGGCTAAAAACCTGAAGTGCTTCATCATCTCTTT
>JAUVQD010000219.1 GCA_030598355.1 Actinomycetes bacterium | reverse complement strand
TTTAACTTTTCGATCATACTGGGTTCTGGCAATTACCGGCGGCGCGCTAGCCGCGTTGATTATTTGGCTCCAGGGGATCACGAATTCGGGCCACCGGGGAAGGGACCGGCATGGCGCTGATCGCTTCAGCCGTCTCAAGTGCGGTCGGGTTCGGTATTTTAGCTTTGGCTCCGATGCCTCTTTTTGCGTCTTACGGCTTCCTCACAGCGGTGATGATAAGTCTGGCACTGGCCACATCGCTACTGGTCTTACCGCAATTGCTTATGGTTGTGACTCGGGACGCGTAGGAGCCAAATCTAATGACTGATTTTTCCATCAATCAAAGTCAGCTTTTTGTCCGCTACTAGCCTCACTTCTGCTTCGTCATGAGTTACATAAATGGCGGAGCGTCCGGTTTCTGTTATGGCTGGCTTAAGTTTTGCCAGTAACTTAGCTCTGATCTTTGCGTCCAAAGCGCTCAGGGGCTCATCTAGTAAAAGTATCTCCGGGCGCAAGGTGAGCGCGCGAGCCAAAGCTGTTCGTTGTGCTTGACCTCTTGATATCTGGCGGGCCGATTGCTTCAGAAAATCGATTTCTAGTAATTTGCTGACTTCATTCACTCTCTCGGCCACCTCAAAGTTCTTTAACTTTCTCCACCTCAAGCCCATAGCGATGTTTTCATATACGCTGCGGTTGAACATATAAGGTGATTGAAAGACAATGGACATGCGCCGACGCAAACTTGTGTGATTATTCCACTTTGGTTGCTCGCCAAGAATCAGAAATTTGTCGCTTCCGTGATCAGGCGGCTCCAGCAGACCAATTATTCTAAGCAGTGTACTTTTCCCGGCTCCATTTGGGCCCGAGATTGCAAGCACTTGCCCGGCCTGTAACATCATCTCTCCAATTTCGAGAATTGGCGCGCTATTGTAAGTCTTTTTTATTGATTTAAGACTAATGACCTCAATCATAGCGCTGTCTCTGTTGTAGATAGGTCAGGATAAGGTTTGCGAGAAAAACTAATAGCAGGAGCAGGATCCCAAGGGCGATCGCGATGTCAAAATGACCCATGCGCGTCTCGGTGACGATTGCTGTTGTCATCACTCTTGTCTGACCACGAATATTTCCGCCGACCATGAGTACTGCTCCCACTTCTGAGATTGCCCCGCCAAAGCCCGCCATTGCTGCCGCCATGATACCGAGTCGTGCTTCTCGCCAGAGCACACTAACCATCTGAATTGTCGACGCTCCTAAAGACATTGCCTCTAGGCGTATTCTTGGATCAAGCGACTGAATGGCTGAGATAGTAAGCGCTACCACAATGGGCAGAGCGATGACTAATTGCGCTAGAACCATGGCGGTGGGTGTATACAGCAGGCCCCAAGACCCAAGCGGACCCGACCGCCAAAGCAAGACAGCGACAGTGAGACCAACCACAACTGGAGGCAGGCCCATGCCCGCGTTGGCAAGGGCCACTAGGAATTTTTGCCCCCGAAACCTTCCGAGGGCAAGCCAGGTTCCGATGGGCAAGCCGATGGCAAGCGCCAAAACCACTGCTCCCACTGATACCTTTAACGACAACCAGAGAATTGTAACTAGCTCGGGATCCGCGTTTACCAACATATCCAGTGCACGAGATAGACCTTTAAAAATCAGTTCCATTAATTTCCTTTATTCTGCGTCTGGCGTGAATAGAGGTTGTTTGTATTCCGGCGATCTGAATTTGCGAATCAAAGATTGTCCGCGCCGACTGACTAAGAAACGACTGAAAGCCTTTGAGCCGGGGTTTTTTGTGACCACTATGACGCTGTAATTATTCTTAAGATCTTGATCCGCGAAATCTAAAGCCTGCAAAGACAGGCTCTTTTGCTGCGCTCGAAACGTTCCTTCATCCGTCAAAGTATAACCCTGCTTTTCGTCCGCGATCCGAAGAGTTGCGCCCATTCCTTGCCCGGCTTCTTGATACCAAGGCTCTTCGGGCGTTTTCTTGCTAGCTTTCCATAAAGCAAGTTCCTTTTTATGTGTGCCCGAATCGTCTCCCCGGCTGATAAAAGTAGCTTTATTTTCGCAGATACTTTGAAAAGCCTCCGCAATATTATCGGCAGCTCTGGCGTCGGCAAAGTCTCTATCTGGCCCCACTAGCAGAAACCAATTGTACATGACTCTCTTACGACTTACTCCGTTCCCCGCCGCCATAAAAGCCTTTTCTGCGGCTGGCGCGTGGACGAGAAGGACATCGGCTTCGCCACTCTCGCCCATCGTCAGAGCTTCACCGGTACCGACAGCAATTGGCTTAACCTTATAGCCGTATTGCTTAGTAAAGGCAGGGATAAGTTTATCGAGCAAACCTGTATCATAAGTACTCGTTGTGGTTGCTAAGATTATGTCAGATGATTTTTTGTTTGAGCAGGCCGAAAGAATCAGCACAGCAGATAGTAATGTAACGGCAGCTCTAAATGCTGTGGTTAGCGATAATCTTAGATATGGTCGAGACCCTGATTGAAACATAGGGGAGATTTTACCATGTGCGTACCAGTGGTGGCATCCCTGGATTGCATTTAACAGCACTGTTTTCGAGTGTCGGCTCTGCTGACTTAACCGCGCAGTTTTTCTGCTATCGTCTTAAGCGCAAGTGCATTTGACCTGAGCTTGCCCGCAGCTTTTACACCTAGGCATACAATGGTCACCACCGCAGCTATGTTCTTCGACATGAACATCCGCCTCGGCACCACAGACGTCACACTTGAATCCCTCGGTCGGTCCACCGCATTTTGTGCAAGTTGAAATGATATTCACCTTCTCTCCATAGGATGAAAGATAAATTTAGTCTGCCCAACTAGCGATTAAGCGGTTTCATTCTAGCATATCTGTCAGGGTGAGCGCTTTAGTTGACAAAACTTATACGTCAGTCCGAAGGCTCGCTTAGTTTGCTATCAAGATCAGTTAGAGTTTCTGTGTTTTTAGTGATAGCATCTGCGTTTGTATTGGCAATATCCTTGGTATTATTGAGAATATCCGTATTTTTCTCTTCCTGATCTTTGATTAACTCGAGCTGAGAATCGATGTTCTGTAGTTGGTCATCAACTTTCCCGAGAC
>JAUVQD010000252.1 GCA_030598355.1 Actinomycetes bacterium | reverse complement strand
GGTCTTTAAGCTTTTACGACTTTGTTGGCCTTCATGCATTTGGCGCAGACATGTATCCGTTTGACCGAACCATTTTCCTGGCGCACCTTAACTCGCTGCACGTTTGTGCCCCACATCTTCGGAGTCTTTTTATGTGAATGGCTGACGTTATGTCCAAATGACGGTATTTTTCCGCAGACATCGCATTTTTGCGACATGATTACCTTCCTTTTAGAGAATCAAAGCTAATTCCATGTTTTTAGCAAACGTATCCTAGCATAACCAGGTGGCACGGGCAACCTCTAAGACCTGCTTTCGTGTCGTGTTTGTCGCTGAAATATACCCGATTCGGCGCTCGTCTATTCTCCATCTACGGTAAAAATGGTTTCCTGCTTTCTGATATCATTTATCATCATGACCAAAACCCGATCAACTCCATTATATAAAGTGCCTATTGAGGAAGTCTCCGGCGTTGGACCAAAAGTAGCTGAGGCTCTTGCTGACCTGGAAATTTCTTCAGTGGCGGATCTGCTGGAACATTATCCTCACCGATACCTGGACTTAGGTACAGTAAAAAAAATAGGCTCAGTTCGCGAAGGCGAGGAAGTTACCGTTGTCGGTCAGGTAAAAGACGTTCAAAAACGGGTGGCCAAACGAGGCCGGCTAACTATCTTGACGGTCACGATTTTCGATACCACGGGGTACTTAAGCGCGGTTTGGTTTAACCAGAACTATATCGCCGATAAGTTGCCCATAGACACAACAGTTGCCCTGAGTGGAAAGGTTGCTTGGCGGTTCCAACAGCTGCAGATGCAAGGACCATTTTATGACGTGGTCGATGACAGAGATGCGCTCAATACCGGCCGCATCATCCCGGTTCATCCGGCTACGGCAAAGCTTTCCGCGGGTCGGCTCAGGCGGCTTATTAGTAATGCCATTAAGAGCTACGCCGAAGGTATTGTCGAGATTCTGCCGGAGGAGATAAGGAAACGTCACGACTTGATTCCTTTGGACGATGCCATAGAACAAATCCATTTTCCAAAGAGTCGATCCGGGTTTCAAGCCGCCAAGAAACGTTTGGTTTTTGATGAGTTCTTCCGGTTGCAACTAGGGCTGGCCTTAAGAAAGCACCATCTAACCGACAATGTTGCCGGCATTAGCCACAAGGTTAACGGACAGCTGCTCAGCGATTTTTATAACAGTCTTCCTTGGCGATTGACTGATGATCAGGAAAAATCTTTGAGTGAAATCCGCTCCGATATGGAAGCGCCCCGGCCGATGCAAAGGCTGCTTCTGGGCGAAGTCGGTTCCGGAAAAACTGTCGTAGCGGCGGCGGCGATGTTGATGTCGGTCGAAGGTGGTCGTCAAGCGGCTTTAATGGCTCCTACTGAAATATTGGCTGAGCAACATTATTTTAGTATGAAGGATCAGTTTGCGGCTCTGGGCTTAAAAACTGTCTTGATTCTGGGTGGTCAGACGCAGGCTGAGCGGCGCGCCAACCAAAAGCTGGTAGATGACGGGGAGGCGACAATAGTTATTGGCACCCAGACGTTGATTCAGGAAAGCATAGACTTTTCAGCTCTGGGGCTTGTTGTCGTTGATGAGCAACATCGGTTTGGAGTCCGTCAGCGCCTTGACTTACGGGCTAAAGGCGAAAACTCAGACTTATTAGTTTTAACAGCCACGCCGATTCCAAGAACTCTGGCACTGACACTCTATGGAGATCTGGACATCTCAGTTCTTAACAGCAGGCCCGGCGGAAAATCGGTCGCCGATCAGATAAAGACCAAATATATATCAGAGAAGAACCGTGAAAAAGCCCATAAGTTAATTAGACGCGAAGCGGCCGCCGGGAGGCAGACATATATAGTATGTCCGCTAATTGATGAATCCGATAAGCTCGAAGTCAAATCAGTTCTGAAAGAAGCCGATCTTCTAAAGACAAAAATCTTTCCCGACCTAAACGTTGGCTTGCTGCACGGGCGTATGCCGTCAAAGGAAAAGGAAGCCGTAATGAGGGCCTTTCGCCTTGGTGAGCTGGATATCTTGATCTCAACTACAGTTATTGAAGTCGGGGTCGATATTCCAAACGCGACGGTGATGATGATAGAGCACGCGGAACGCTTTGGTCTCTCACAGCTGCATCAGCTTAGGGGCCGTGTCGGGCGGGGCACTTGTTCCTCGTATTGCGTGCTCTTCGGCAGCATTAAAACCGACGAAGCCAGGGCCAGGATAAAGGCGATTATGTCGACTCATGATGGTTTTCAGCTAGCCGAAGAAGATCTAAAGATAAGAGGAGAGGGGCAGCTTTTTGGCCAGCGCCAATCTGGTTTGCCTGATCTCAAACTGGCCCGGCTCACTAAAGATATCAAAATACTGGAAATCGCCAGGGCCGAAGCTATTGCTCTTGTTGAAAAAGACCCTAAGCTCGCCCGTCCCGCTCACCAGCAACTAAAAGCAGAGCTAAAGAGACGATTTGCCGACAATCTTATCTGGCTTACCAGTGGATGACCTGGAGTAAATGTTGTATAATCCCACCAAGTTCGATTGACGCAAAGGACAATCATGATATCTCCACTCAGGTACACAAGCTCGAAAATACTGCTG
>JAUVQD010000114.1 GCA_030598355.1 Actinomycetes bacterium | reverse complement strand
TCTGTTCCAAGAGTTTACAATCGCTCTTATCCAGAGAGGTGGAGGGACTGGCCCTTTGAAGCCTCGGCAACCTGGAAGTAAAATATCTTCTAAGGTGCCCCTTCCTGCGTGAAGAGCACCGGCAGATGAGAGCATATTTTTGTTGATATTTGATTTCTTCTGTAGATCAGAGGGAAGCTTTGCGCTTTTTAGGACAAAAAAACAGGAGGAATTATATGTCGTCAAAAGATTTTGTTTTTACGTCAGAGTCGGTCACAGAGGGGCATCCCGACAAAATAGCAGACCAGATATCTGATTCAATTCTTGATGCCATCTATACGGAAGACCCGATGGGAAGAGTGGCCTGCGAAACCTTTGTTACTACTGGATTGGTTGTTGTCGGGGGAGAAATAACGACTAATACTTATGTATCTATTCCCGAAATAGTCCGTGAAACAATTAGGGGTGTCGGCTACACCCGAGCTAAATTTGGCTTTGATTGTGATACCTGCGGGGTTTTAACTACAATCGACGAACAATCGAGTGATATCGCCGTTGGCGTCAACCACTCTATTGAGGAAAGAGGCGAAGACCTTACCGAGGATGATCTAAATAGATTAGGCGCGGGCGATCAAGGCATGATGTTCGGGTACGCCTGTAATGAGACGCCAGAGCTGATGCCTGCCCCGATTATGTTTGCCCATAAACTCGCCCGGCGTTTGTCTGAGGTCAGGAAGAAGGATATCGTTGACGAGCTTCGGCCCGATGGAAAGACTCAGGTAACTGTTGAGTACCGGGACGGACAGCCTTACCGAATTAGGACGGTGGTCATCTCAACTCAGCATGGACCTTCGATGAATATTGAGGATGAACTAAAACCCGCTCTACTCGAACACGTTGTTCTGCCGGTATTACCCGATAAGCTTGTGGATCACGCTTCACTTAAATTCCTGGTCAATCCGACAGGAAAATTTGAGGTCGGCGGACCTATGGGCGACGCCGGCTTAACAGGACGCAAAATTATCGTCGACACTTACGGCGGGATGGCGAGACACGGCGGCGGAGCTTTTTCTGGAAAAGATCCCACAAAAGTGGATCGTTCAGCAGCTTACGCGGCCCGTCATGTCGCAAAAAATGTTGTAGCGGCGGATTTAGCTGAAAAATGCGAAGTGCAGTTAGCCTACGTGATAGGCGTTGCTCACCCGGTATCGGTAATGGTGGATACGTTTGGCACGGAAAAAATATCAGTCGAGCAAATCCAAAAACTGATAGTGGAACATTTTGATCTACGGCCGGCCGCGATAATTAAAAACCTGAAGCTAAGGCGCCCAATCTACAAGAATACAGCAGCTTATGGCCACTTTGGTCGAGATGAAGATGGCTTTACTTGGGAAAAATGCGATGTCGCTGACCAACTAAGAAGCGCGTCGGGAATCAGCGCGGTCGTATAGAAGCAGGCTCCGTACTTGGAAAAAAATTGTCGATAGCCAAAATTGCGATCGATCTTAGCGCGCCAAATTTAAGACGCACATATGATTATCTTATTCCAGATGAACTGGCCTCGGAAACCGAATTGGGCTCTACCGTAATTGTTCCTGTACGCCAGCGAAAGTGCCTCGGCTATGTTGTCGGGATAGAGAATGAGCGCCCTACGGACGGCCTTAAGTCAATCCTGGGGTTGGTTGAGGGGCGCCGATTCATCAGCCCCGCCCACATTGATCTTAGTCACTGGATGGCTGATCATTATTTAACGAGTTTCAACGAAATTATCAAGTTGACTTTACCCCCCGGCGGTCAGCCAAACCTGCAGACAATTCTTGAGCTCTCTGATGAAGATTCACAGGACGAGCCGGCTCTGAAATGGCTGGCTAATAACGGGGGCAGCGCTACCCGCCGACGGATGGAAGGCGCTTTTACCAAACATAGGATTCAGTCACTAATAAAGAATGGCGCCCTAAAACAACGATTCCTTCTGCGTGAACCGTCAGTAAAACCCCTGGTGCTGGAATTCGCGGACCTGAGTAAAGATGTCGATATTTCCGCGGTGCGCGGTCAAAAACAGCTCTTAGTGCTCAATGAATTAAAGAAGAAAGCGCCGGTGCCTGTTAAAGAGCTGCTGAGTCGGGTGGAAGCCAGTCGCCAAACTCTCAATTCGCTGGTGAGCAAAGGTTTTGTTTCTCTTTTTAGCAAACCGATCAAACGGGACTCAAAAACGAGCTTCACAAACGCTAAGACATCCCCGATTACACTCAATGAAGAACAGAACCATGCTTTGACAGAGATCGCCTCGGCTCTTACGCAAAATGCATATCACTCTTTTTTACTCGACGGCATAACAGGGAGTGGAAAAACCGAGGTCTATATGCGCGCCGCCGAGATCTGTCTTAAAGACGATAAAGGCGTTATTTTCCTCGTACCGGAGATTTCGCTCTTGCCGCAACTAGTGGAGCGATTAGCTAACAGATTTGGCAAACAAGTCGCTCTTCTGCACAGCGGTCTAAAGGCGGGAGAACGTTTTGATGCATGGCACGAAGTGGCTAACGGTAACGCGAAGGTTGTGGTCGGACCAAGGTCAGCTTTGTTTGCTCCTATCGACAACCTGGGTTTGATCGTTCTAGACGAGGAACACGAAACTAGCTACAAGCAGAATGTCACTCCCAGATATGACGCCCGGGTCGTCGCCAAGAAATTGGCCCGGATCAACAACGCGGCTCTAGTTATGGGCAGTGCTACACCGTCGCTGGAATCGCAATCGCTTGTTCGCTCAGAGGGTACGCATCTTAGGTTGAAGAATCGTGTTTTTGGCTTCAATGAACCCTCTATCAAGATCGTCGACATGCGCGAAACACCTAGAATTGAGAGCGGAACCGGCCTCATATCAAAGACATTGTTTGACAACCTTAAGCAGACGATTGATCAAGACCATAAAGCAATTCTGTTGTTAAACAGAAGGGGATTCGCCAATTTTATGCTCTGCCGTAAATGCGGTTTTGTTCCAATCTGCGACAATTGCGCGATCTCGCTGACATTCCACAAAGTAACTAATCGCTTGCGATGCCATCATTGCGGTTTGTCAAAAAGCGCCCCGAGAACCTGCCCGGAGTGCAAAAGCTCCAATTGGAAGTTCGGTGGCATCGGTACTCAAAGAATAGAGAGCGAGCTTGCAACCCTCTTTCCGGAGACACGCGTCATCCGAATGGATTCAGATTCCACATCTGCTCGAGGGGCTCACCACCGTCATCTTCAAAACTTCTATGAAACCAAAGGCGCCATTCTATTGGGGACCCAAATGATCGCAAAAGGCCTTGATTTTCCAGATGTGGCTCTAGTTGGAATCATAAATGCCGACACCGCTCTGAATATACCGGATTTTCGAGCTGCTGAAAGAACTGCGCAACTATTAACCCAAGTCAGCGGGCGGTCGGGGCGAGGCCCTATCCCCGGCAAGGTGATAATTCAGACATATAATCCTGACAACTACGCGATTCGCGCAGTTGAATCAAGCTACGGCGATTTTTGCGAGACTGAAACGAAACACCGGCGCGACCTGGACTATCCGCCTTTCACTTCAATCATTAATATCGTGTTTTCAGGTCAAATTGAGAAACTTGTAGAGACGACGGCACGCGAGCTGGGCATAGGCTTGAATCAGATATTGAGAGAAAAGGCTCAGATACTCGGGCCCGTACCGGCGCCTATATCACGCATCAAGGGTAGGTACCGCTGGCATTTGATGATTATAACCAAAGATCCCAAGTGGGTAAAAAAGGCATTGAGAACCGATGTAGACTTAACCAGTCGTTATAAAAACGTTAAGATAATAGCAGATGTAGATCCTGTTTGGTTGCTCTAGGAGGCGAGCCATGGCTCTTTTAACTGTAAAAACTTTTGGTGATCCGATATTAAAGGAAAGATCAAAAAAAGTTGAAGCTATAGACATGAACATAAAAACTCTCTCCTCGGGGATGGCGAAGACAATGTATGAATACCGGGGAATAGGCTTAGCTGCTCCCCAAATTGGCGTCTTAAAGCAAGTTATTGTTATTGACATGGATGAAGGAAATTATGTTATTTACGTTAATCCCGTAATTGATGAGGCCTCTAAGAAAACCGACGTCGAGGAAGAAGGCTGTTTGTGCCTGCCTGGCGTCCAGGTCCCTGTGAGGAGATCAAAGAACGTGGTTGTGTCAGCCTTAGATCTTAAAGGCCGGCCGGTTCAGATTGAGGCCAGTGATTTTTTAGCGCGAGTCCTGCAGCATGAAATCGATCACCTGGCTGGTCTGTCTATAGTTGACCGAACCGATCAAGAGAACCGAAGAAGAGCGATTCAAGAGTTTATGGAAGCTCAAGACCAAGAGGCTTAATGTGGATCTCCTTTTCTTCGGCACTCCGGCGTTTTCACTAACGCCCTTAGAGAAACTCCATCAACGCCACAGAATCAAGGCCGTCATAACACAACCAGAGCGACCGCGAGGAAGAAACTTAAAGCTTCAACCTTCCCCTGTGAAGAAATGGGCTGAAGAAGCGAAAATTCCCGTTTTGGAGCCCAATCGTGTAAACGACGAAGATGTTATCAATCAAATACGCCTAATGGCGCCTGAAGCCATTGTCGTGGCGGCGTATGGACAGATACTTTCAGCCGACTTACTGAAAGTTCCAAAATATGGGTGTATAAACATTCACGCGTCTTTTCTTCCAGCCTTAAGGGGTGCGGCCCCGATACAGCGGGCGATTATGCGTGGGTTTAAGAAGACCGGCGTTACGATTATGAAAATGGATGAAGGGATGGATACCGGCGCCATTCTTGACCAGGCCGAGGTGGTCATTGATATAAACGAAAATAGTGGCGCCTTGAGCGGTAAAATTGCCGCGCTTGGCGCTGAGCTAATAGATAAAGTTCTTGATAAGCTGGCTGACGGAAAGATAGTCGAAAGACCACAAACAGATGACAATGCCACTTTCGCGCCTCCAATCAAAAAGGAAGAATTGAGGATCGATTGGCAGAAGAGTTCTCTTGAGCTGGTAAATCAAATACGAGCTTTGCAACCCGCTCCCGGTGCTTTTACCTTTTGGCGCGGCAGGAGACTCAAGATCGGAGGCGCCGAGGAAGCGGAGATGGGCGAGGCAGACCCCGGTGTTGCCATAATTGAAAACGATCAATTGTTGGTCGGCACCGGCCTGGGGGTCCTTAAAATATCCGAGGTGCAGCCAGCAGGCAAAAGAAATATGCCCGCCGATGAGTTTATTCGCGGCTACAGGCCGCTTAGCGGCGAGATTTTCGGTTAGAAAGTCTTTG
>JAUVQD010000221.1 GCA_030598355.1 Actinomycetes bacterium | reverse complement strand
CCGCCAAAGAACCCCTACCCCGTTCTAAGCATTGCCCGGAGCGGTCAAGTCATTTACGCAAATGCTGCTGCCCGTTCGATGATAAAGAATTGGAAAAACCGAGACGGCCAACCCGCGCTTGAGTTTTGCAGACAATTAGTTGAGGAAACATTGAGTTCCGGCCAGAGCACTGATGGCATTACTCTATCTTGATTTAGATGGTTTTAGAAAAGTTAACGATACCTTAGGCCACGATATCGGTTGACCATCTGCTTTCGGCCACAGCCTCCCGCATCAACAAACGATTGCGAGAATCCGATATTGCCGCCCGTGTTGGCGGAGATGAATTTAACATCGCTCTTATTGATATCGCCAGCGAGCAAAATGCCGCCGAAATCTCGCAGGGCATCCTCAACGCACTGGGAGAGCCATTTACCCTGAGAGAAAAAGAAGGTGTTCGAGTGGCCGCCAGCATCGGCATAGCCATTTATCCGACTGATAGTCGTGACATTGAAACATTGGCCATCAAAGCTGATGCCGCCATGAGACGCGCCAAACTAAATGGGGGCAATAAATACACTTTCTTCGACCAGAATGTTGATTACGCTGCCTGATTCTTGGCTTTTTTCTTGCCTGCCCGCCCAATAGCAGGTAAAATATATGACCAAATGATACTTTTTGAAAAACTATTTGTCCTAATTCTTATATCGGTGATATTAAATATCCCGTTTGGCTCTTACAGACTTCTGACGCGGAAATTTTCCCTGGCTTGGATACTTTCTATTCACTTGCCTATCCCGATCA
This sequence comes from Actinomycetes bacterium, assembly GCA_030598355.1. Classification (GTDB taxonomy): domain Bacteria; phylum Actinomycetota; class Aquicultoria; order CAJVYJ01; family JAUVQD01; genus JAUVQD01. The sequence goes on along the minus strand of JAUVQD010000221.1, from coordinate 2,266 downwards.
TCGTCATTCTTCGAACAACAGTGTTCGATTTACCTCTTTGGGTTATTCCTGTCACCTTGGGCTCGGCAATTGCCGGGCAGATAATCGGCTCCCGATTTCCTCACTGCGGTGAGGGCCTCAGTGCCTACATTGGCAGGCCCACCCTGTCCAGTAAGTAATATTGCAGGCGCCAAAGTTTTAAAGACTTGCCAAGCCCTCCCAGCCGGGACTATACTATTTATTAAGCACTATGGAGAAGAATATGCTACTTAGAGACCGACAAGCACTAACTACATGGCATTGGAAAGACCGGCCTTGGCGGGCTGGCGAAAGTGTCGTGCTTGCGGTTTGGCCGCGAAGATCCGCGGTTGGCGTATAGTGATTTAGGACAGTAAATTAAGTTTTTGTCCGAATCAATCCGCAAGAAATTGCGGATTTTTTTGTATCTTTAAAGATACCGTTTTTTGAGGAGGAATTGACGTGGCGAAAGAAGAGTTAATACCGGCAGTTGTGCAAGATCATAAAACAGGCGAGGTCTTAATGTTGGCTTATATGAACCAAGAATCGCTTAAGCTAACAAAAGAGACTGGATATACGTGGTTCTTTAGCCGGAGTCGACAGAAATTATGGAACAAAGGCGAGACCTCTGGAAACAAACAGGCCGTCAAGGAACTCAGATATGACTGTGATGAAGATACTTTTCTTGTCCTGGTCGAGCAGATCGGCGACGCAGCTTGCCACACCGGCAACCGCAGCTGTTTCTATCGCCAGATGCTCCCCGGTGAAGTCGACGTCGCAGACTTACCGCCGATTTTTGAAGGTCAGAAAAAAGGCATCCTTGATGACCTGTATGATGTAATTGAAGGCAGAAAAACTTCCATGCCGGCCGGCTCCTACAGCGCTGATTTGTTCCGCGCCGGGCGTGAAAAAATCTTAGCAAAAGTAGCTGAGGAATCCGGCGAAGTCGCCCAGGCGGCGCGAGAAGAATCCGATACGCGTTTGGTCGAGGAGTCAGCTGATCTAATATATCACCTCATGGTCTTGTTAGCCGACAGAGGCGTGTCTTTCAATATGGTTGAGGACGAACTAAAGAGGCGAAGGCGCTAGTGAAAAATGTATTCACTTTCTAAATCAGACTTCCTAAAGCTGGCAAAGGATTATAATCTCATCCCTCTCTATCGGGAGATAGTCGCAGACGTCGATACACCAGTATCGGCGTTTTTAAAACTTAGCGGTCACAGCTCGTTTCTGCTGGAAAGCGTTGAAGGCGGAGAAACTCTCGGGCGCTACTCTTTTATCGGTATCGACCCGTTTTTGACGATTGAAGGAAAGAACCACCAAGTAAATGTGACCGGAGAGATTTCGAAATCTTTTTCCGATGTCGCTGACCCCTTGAAATTGGTTGAAAATTTTCTAAAGACCTACCGCCAAGCCCCGGTCCCTGACCTTCCCCCGTTCTCGGGTGGCGCCGTCGGCTATGTCGGCTACGACGCGGTCAGTTATTTTGAGCAAATCCCCCGCACGGGCGAGGACGATCTTGGAATACCCGATCTTCTCTTTGTATTTACTGATGTGCTCGTCGTCTTTGATCACCTGAAGCACAGCTTGAAGATTCTGATAAACACACGGGTACAAAAGAACCCCGAAGAAGCGTGGGAATCCGCCTGTCGGCGCATTGACTCCGTCGTCGAAAAGTTAAAGAAGCCCATTTCTCCAAAACCGATTATCGCCGAAGCTGACGTATCTTTGACAGACATAAATACCAACTTTACGAAGGATCAGTATTTAAAAGTTGTTGAGAAAGCAAAAGAATATATTTTCGCTGGAGACATATTGCAGGTCGTCCCTTCCCAGCGTTTCTCGTTGCCGACCGCTTCTGACCCGTTTGATATCTACCGAATCTTGCGGATAATTAATCCCTCTCCATATCTCGGATACCTAAAACTGGGTGGCCTGACGCTAGTAGCTTCATCACCCGAACCCCTTGTTAAGGTCTATGACGACCACGTGATCACGAGGCCTATCGCCGGAACCCGGCCGCGAGGCGAGAATGCAGAGCAGGACCGATTGCTTGAGGAAGAACTCCTTTCCGACGAAAAAGAACGCGCGGAGCACATAATGCTTGTCGACCTTGGCAGAAACGATCTCGGCCGAGTTTGTAAGACAGGCACGGTCAAAGTAGATGACTTAATGTTGATCGAGCGCTATTCTCATGTTATGCATATAGTTTCACAGGTCAGCGGCGAGCTAGCTGAAGACAAGACCCCTTTTGACGTCTTGCGTGCGG
>JAUVQD010000012.1 GCA_030598355.1 Actinomycetes bacterium | reverse complement strand
TTTTTCCCTCATCTTTTCAACTTGCTCTTTTGAATCAATGTTTTCCTTAAAAACTCTTTCGAATTCCTCGGCAACTTGATCCAGGAAAACATCTACTTCTTCTTCGTTGTAACCGCGAAGCGCTCGACGGAATTCTTTGTGATGAATATCTAAAGGCGTAAGTTTCATATGATATTCCCTTCCTCTACTTGTTCGCTAGACTCCCAGGAGCTGAGATAGCACCGAGAGAACTAGCCCTCTTATTAGACCTAGAACAAAAAACGCGATAATCGGCGAAAAATCTATTCCTGCTCCGCCGACACCGACCATCGGCAACAACCTTCGAAATACCCCTAAATAGGGCTCAGTAACATCGTTAATAAACCTGACCACCACATCTAATGGCGGTGTATCTGGTACTGTTATCCACGACATTATGATCCTAGCCAAAATCAAGAAGCTATATATCTGAAAAGCTTTGTCTACTAATTCGATAATTGGCAAATAAATTTACCTCTTTATCAAGAAACTGCAAATCAACATCATACCACTAAGACTGGGTACAAATCCATAGCTTGTTTAAGTTTTCGCTAGTGCTTTCGCTCTAGCTAACCCGGCGTTAACAGCCTTTTTTACTATATCACTAAGGCCCATCTCACTAAAGACTCCTAGGGCTGCCTCCGTAGTGCCGCCTGGGGAAGCCACCGCTTTAATAAGTTCACTCTCGGTTTTGCCCGTCTGCTCAAGCAAGGCGGCTGACCCGATAAACGTTTGACGGGCCAGAGTTGCAGCCGTCTCTTCACTTAAGCCCGCGCCAACACCAGCCTTTTTAAGCTCGAGAACGAATTGCAGAAAATATGCCGGACCTGAACCGCTAAGAGCAGTAACTGCGTCAATGTCACCCTCGTCAACATAAACAACTTCTCCGGCCGCGCTCATCAACTTTTGAATGAACGCTTTTTTTTCTGTATCCATTCCTTCCGGCAAAGCGACTGCCGACACACCAGCGTTTACCAGCGCCGGGGTATTTGGCATAACCCGGACAATCGGCAGATCTTGACCGAGCAAATCCTGAATGCGCGACGTTGTGATTCCGGCGGCAATTGAAATGATAACTTTGTCACCCGTTAAAGGAGCGCCTAAGCTCTTTACCGCTTGATCAATGTTCTGAGGTTTAACTGCTAAGAGAATATATTTGCCGAGCTCTGCGGCACGTTTATTATCGGTTGTGGTTTCGACGCCCAAACTTCTTGAGAGAGCCTCAAGCCTTTGGTCGTCGATATCGGATACAATTATTTCATCGGGGTCAAGAGTGTCTTCTGAAAGGAGCCCGCTAACGAGGGCCTCTGCCATCCGTCCTGCCCCTATAAAACTTATTTCTTTCAAAACCTAGAATTGATTGAAGAAGAAACCCCGTTCGCGCAGGCGTTTTTTCTCCGCAGCACTCACTTCGACATTGCTGGGAGTCAACAAGAAGACTTTTTCGGCAATGCGTTGCATTCCTCCGTTGAGGCCGTAGGTCAGACCGCTGCTGAAATCAATTAAGCGTTTTGAAAGGTCGTGTTCTATTTGTTGAAGGTTGATAATCACAGGCTGCTTTGCCTTGAACTTATCCGCAATCTGCTGAGCATCATTGAAGCCCTTTGGCTCAACAATATTGACTCGGACCGACGGTGGCTGCACTGACCTCAAAGCCGCCGCCCGCTCGGCTCGACTTAAATCTGGAGATCGGGTTATCCTTCTAACAGTTGACGCCTCACGGGTATAGAGCCTGTCGTCATCTAGATCGTCGTACTCATCCTCATACGGCTCCTCGTCTGCCAGTCCAAAATACCCTAACGTTTTTTGCCAAAGTTCCCTCATCGCTCCTCCTTATGGAGACTCCTGAAATACAGCTCTTCCTATCCGAACCATGTTTGAGCCTTCTTCGATAGCCACTGTAAAATCGTTTGACATGCCCATCGATAGCCACTGCAAGTTCCAGTTCCTAGCTAAATTGTCGTACACTTGCTTTAGTTTGGCAAATACCGGTCTAATTGACTCCGTATTTTCCGCCAATGGCGCTATAGTCATAACGCCCTCTACACTAATATGCCTTAGCTTGCCAAGTTCGGCAATAAAACTTTCAATATTTTTTGGATCGACTCCATGCTTCGTTAATTCACCCGCCACATTCACCTCAACCAGGACTGACTGAACCAAACCGGCCATTTCCGCTTTTTTGTCTATTTCCGCAGCAAGCTCATGTCTATCAACCGACTGTATAAGCCCGACAGCTCCAACTACACTTTTAACCTTATTCCTCTGAAGCGATCCGATAAAATGCCAACAGATATCTTTATCGATCCGGGATTGTTTAGCCAGGAGCTCTTGTACGCGATTTTCGCCAAGATCAACCACTCCTTCGGCGATCACCTTTGATATCTCATCAACTGATCGGGTCTTCCCAACTACGACAAGACGAATATCTTTTTGATCCCGGCCGCTTTTTAGAGCTGCAAGTCTGATTTCTTCCCGAATGTCCTGAAGATTGTCTGAGATATATTCAAAACCCATGAACTAGAATTCTTCCAATTTTCCGGTGACAAGATAGCTGACCCGCTCCCCTATATCCACCGCGTGATCAGCGATTCGCTCAAGATACCTGCTGGCTAGGACCATATTGCTGGCCCACTCAAAAAAGTGTTCTATATCCGAAACTTTCGCCAGTTCCTTGAAAAACTTTTTGAAAAGATCGTCAATTGGTTCGTCTAGTTGCGGAAGCGCCCGAGCCAACTTAAGGTCTCTTTCGGCAAAAGCTTTTAAACCAGTGTGAACTATCCCCCGGGTCTGCCGCCCCATCTCTGTAATTAAATCTAGTAGTTCAGGTTGGCTATCTTCTTTTGAAGTTCTTTTTGTCATCTTAGCAATATTGTGAGCCAAGTCCCCCATCCGCTCAAGATGAACACTAATGAAAAGAAGCGAGAAAATGAGCCTCAGATCTCGAGCCACGGGAGATTGGCGGGCAACAACAGAGAGGCAACGTTCCTCAGCCATCATTGCTCGTTTGTCGATTTCATCGTCACCGACAATCACCTCGTCAGCCAGGGTGAGATCATTAGCTACAAGCGCATTGACCGCTTTCTCAATTGCCGTCTCAACCAGGCGACCGACTCCTAAGACTTCTTCTTTTAGCTCTTTTAGCTCCTCATGAAAAGTCCGCCGCATAATCCTCCCGACAAAAGTAATTTAACCCGCTTAAGCAATTATTCTACGCATAAGAGCAAGTGATTGACCAATCTAAAGGTTGGAAGAGCGGATAACCAACGCGCCTTGACGCCCGGTTTGGCCATCTCGTCGCCAAGAAAAAAACAAGTCCGGCCGACAAGAGGTGCACAACTTCGTGCTCTCAATGTTCTGGGGTAAAAGACCGACGCTTTTGAGAATCGTCTCATTAATACCGGGTAAATTTAGATGGGGCTTTTCAGTAACCGGGCCTAAATCGAAGACTGTTGAGAATTGTTCAAATAGATCCGGGCCAATTTCCATGCAACATTCACCGATAGCCGGCCCGAGAAACGCTTTTATCCTGGAGGCGACGGCCCCCTTCCGTATCATTTCGGCAACGGTTTTAGCGGCTATTCTTTTGAGGGTTCCCCGCCAGCCAGCATGTACCGCAGCGCAAATCTTTATAAGAGGATCAATCAAGATAATGGGCAGGCAGTCGGCACTCAAAACCACCAGGCCAACATCTTCAAGATCGGTGATCAGCCCATCTGTTTCAGGCAAGGATAACGGCGATAAGCCATTGCCGGCACCGACTAAGCTTTTGTCAATCAAAGTGACATTATCACTATGAACTTGTTGAGCAAAAGTCAAATCCCGGAGATCAAGATTTAAGGATTTAGCCAATATACGGCGATTCTCTAGAACCATTTCGTGTTTGTCGCCGGCCTTAAATCCAAGATTCAATGAGTCAAACGGAGGTTCGCTGACTCCCCCAAGCCTGGTCGAAAACGCAATTTTGATATCGCCGGGAGGCAGGCCCTCGGGGATAAAGAATTTTGGTCTACTTTTGTGCACCAATCGCTCCTTCTAGATTGGTTGCTCCTTCTTAGCGCTTATGTATTCTATCAACAAACAATTTGCCTTGCATGTTTATACTCTCATGCTAGAATCTAATGAGTTTAGGGAGGTACCAGCATATGCCAACTTATGGCTACCGTTGCCGAAAATGCAAACATGAATTTGAAGTTATACACAAGATAAACGATGAAGCGCCTTCGGCCTGCGAGAAATGTGGCGGACCAATACACAGAGTTTTTCATCCGGTTGGAATAATATTCAAGGGCTCTGGTTTCTACACAACAGACTACAAACAGAAGTCGACCGACCCTGCCGCGCGAGAGACAAAATCGGATAAAAAATCAAATACGTCTGATAAGTCCGAAAAATCTGAGAAACCCTCCAGCGAGGGTAAGACGTCGGAAAGAACGAAGGAAAAATCTACTACGTAAGCTCTTCTTCCGCTGGTCCACGATTCATAAGTTCACGAACACAGGTACTCGGATTCTTCTCACGATAAATCACATCAAAGACACTTTGAGTAATCGGCATCTCTAGTTTGGCCCGTTCAGCCAGGGATCTAAGAACTTCCGCCGTCTTAATACCTTCGGCAATCATACCCGTCGCTGCCTGGGATTCTTCCACACTCTTGCCCTTAGCGACACTCTCACCCACGGCCCGGTTTCGACTGTGTCTACTGGTGCAGGTAGCTACAAGATCCCCGATTCCAGCCAAGCCAGCGTAGGTCATCGGCCTGGCTCCGAGGGCCACGCCAAGGCGCGTCATCTCTGCTAAGCCGCGTGTCATCAAGCCAGCGCGCGCATTGTCTCCATAACCTAAACCGTCCGAGATACCGACCGCAATCGCGATAACATTTTTTGTGGCGGCAGCCAATTCGACTCCGATGACATCTTTGTTGATGTAGACTCTAAATGTTGGCGTCATGAAAAGCTTTTGAAGCCTGACAGTGACTTCATCGTCATCAGACGCGACTACAGTCGCGCTCGGGATGCTTAGGCTAACTTCCTCAGCATGGTTCGGACCTGACAGCACACCTACTTTAGCTCCCCCGATCAGCTCCGATATTATTTGGGTCATTCTGAGCAAAGTTCCTTGCTCCATACCCTTAGTCAAGCTGACAATTATAGGCTGACCGGTTATATGAGCGGACATCTTCTGCATCATGCTTCGCATGGCGTGTGAAGGGACAGCCACAACTATAAACTCTTTATCTCTTACCGCTTGAGCAATATCGGAGGTCGCCTCAACTTTTGAAGGCAATTCTATATCTTTAAGATATCGCGGATTCCTAGCTGTCGCGTTGATCGTATCCATGAGTTCAGGATCTCGTCCCCAAAGAGTAACCGTATTCCCTGATTTGGCCAGCAAATTTGAAATTGCTGTTCCCCAGCTACCAGCGCCAATAACCGCGATGTTAGCCAATATTTTCTTCTTTCTTTCTGTTAGATCTCAATTCCGTACCCTCCATCAACCTTTTTACGTTGGTCCGGTGACTAAAGAAAACCAAGACCGACGCCACAACCGCAAAGATCAGATAAGCCGTATTCTGCCTGTGAAAAATCAAGACAAGTATCGGAAAGAGCGCGGCTATGGTCAGTGATCCCAACGAAACATACTTTGTGGTTAACGTTACTATCAACCAAACTGCCAATAGAATAAGCATAATCTCCGGAACCATAAAGAGCAAAACACCTGTAGCAACGCCGACACCTTTGCCGCCCCGCCCCTTAATAAAAACCGAGAACATGTTGCCGAGGATGGCAGCCATGGCAACAACTATTATCAGGAAATAACCGCCGGATCCGGATTTTGCCGGAAAACTGAAAGTGCCGTTAACCAACCATGTGCTGCCGGCAACAGCTAACGCGCCCTTAAAAATATCTAAGGTCAAAACTAATGTGGCTGCCTTGGCACCCAAAACGCGATGAACGTTAGTTGAGCCGATATTGCCACTACCATGTTGGCGAATGTCGAGGCCGTAACCAATTTTGCCAACCAAATAACCTACCGGTATGGCGCCAATGAGATAGCTGGCAGGGATAACCAGAAAGGACATCAACGTTTTTCGCCTTTTCGGAAATAAAAGTTGAGAGGCGTACCGATCAGATCAAATTCATCTCTAAAATTTTTGTCCAGGAACCTTTTATATGCGTCATCAGCTATTTTTGGATCATTTACAAAAATTAAGAAAGTAGGCGGACTAGCGTCAAGTTGAGTAGCATATCGTAATTTTAACGACTTTCCCCTTTTTGTCGGGAGATGCCGCTTTTTCATCTTGAATAAGAACTTGTTAAGTTCGGGCGTAGAAATCCGCCTCTCAAATGAATCGCGCACCTGATCGATTGCGTTGAAAACCTTCTTCAGCCCGCGACCGCTTGTAGCCGATGTCTTGATCACAATAGCCCAGTTAACAAATCCAAGCTTTCGAACGAGATCCGCGCTAATCTCTTCCGCCCTTTCTGTATCTACCAGATCCCACTTATTAAGCAAGATGATCAGAGCGCATTTCTTTTCCCCGGCTAGTCGGGCTATGCGCTGGTCCTGATAGGTAACGCCCACTTCAGAGTCGACCACAAAAAGAGCCACAGAAGCGTTCTCGAGGGCCTTAATGGCTCTCAAAATACCGTAGTACTCAAGGTTGCCGGAGAGTTTGGACAGACGCCGGAGTCCTGCTGTATCGATAAATCTATATTCATTTTCTCCGGCTTTGACAACAGTATCTATTGCGTCCCGAGTCGTTCCGGGAACTTCGGAGACCATAGCCCTCTGATCCCCTGTAATACGATTTAAAACAGATGATTTACCGGAATTGGGGCGCCCGACAATAGCTACGCTGGTCTCATCCGTCTCAGCAGACGAAGCCGGCATTTCAGGTAAATTATCTACTATTGTGTCTAACAGATCGCCCACCATCAAGCCTTGAGCCGCCGACACCGGTTGAGGTTCACCGAGACCCAATTTATAGAATGGCGCCAACCCGCTTGTATCAGCTGGATTGTCTAGCTTATTTACAACAAGTATCCGCGGCTTGCGTCTTTTTCTGAGGATATCCGCAATGTCTTGATCGTCAGGCAAAAGTCCACTTTTTCCGTCAACAACAAACAAGACCAGGTCGGCTTCGTCGACAGCAGCTAAGGCTTGATCCTTAATGGCCAGCGCTATTTGTTGATCTCCGGTTGTCTCGAGCCCGCCTGTGTCCACTAAGGTGAATTCTATGCCCCGCCAATCAGCCTCGATATAATTTCGGTCGCGCGTGACACCCGCGATTTTGTCGACAATCGCGTGTCCGGAAGCTGCGAGCCTATTGATCAAAGTAGATTTTCCAACATTTGGTCGACCGACAATGGCCGCCAGTGGTTTTGCCATCTTCCCCCGCCTAACTTGATTTAGCGGCCAAAGCTTCCATGAAGGAGCTCCCGCCACTTGGAACAATACGTATATCTCTCCCTGTCTTATTGATAATATCCGAAACTGTTAGATTATCCAGAAAGAAACCGCGAGTATCCAATGCGACATCGGGAATTACAATCAGACCCGAAGACTCAGCGAGATCGATCGCCTTTATGATGTCTGATCCGGAAAGCAAGCCGGCCACGCAGACATCACCACCGAGAAAATCGTTTTCCGCCTTGATTATCTTAAGGGTATAGCCGGTCAGCTCCGCAATGTCAGCCAGAACGAGATCGAGGACCTCCGCCCCCAAGGCAGAGGTTACAATGTTCAGCGGCCCGCGTGATCCGCTCTTTAGTTTCTCCGGCGGCGCCCATCCCTTTACTTCTTCAATAAAGATCCGGGAAATTCCAATGCCATTTTCCACTTGCGGACAATCATCATACTCGTCCAGAGCCGGCAGGGGCGTTTGAGCCAAAAGATAGAATTCATCAGCCGCGTAGACCCAACGATAATCTTTTTCCTCCAAGGCCCGCTTCTGCCAAACGTTAAGCTGAGCGATCAATTCCAACGCCTTTTCTTTGGTAAAACCCTCAAGATGCGGCAGGGTCGAACGATAACCTGTTAAGCCCACCGGCACGATGCCAACTGAGCTCAAAGCAGGGAAATCTGTCCATAAATCATTGATAGTCGCGGCTAGCTTGTCGCCATCATTTAGACCGGGGCAAACCACAATCTGAAGATGGATATCGATTCCGCCCGCAAGGAGAGCTTGTAGATTATCGAGCACCCCGTCGACTTTCGGAGGCTCAATAAGAACGCGCCGCACATTTAGATCTGTGCTATGAAGCGAGACATATAGTGGAGACAGACGCTGCTCGACTATTCTTTTTAATTCCGCCTGACTCAGGTTTGTCAATGTAATGAAGTTGCCATAGAGAAACGAAAGTCGAAAATCATCATCCTTTAAGTACAGAGTTTGACGTAGACCAGGCGGCAGCTGATTGATAAAACAAAACCGGCAGTTATTCTCGCACAACTTTTCTTTATCAAAAATCGATTTATCAAAATATATTCCTAATGGAAAACCACTGGAGTTTTCAATCGAAACAGTTAATATTTGATTGCTGCGGAGCAGCTTGAATTCCAGAACATCTTCGATGCGAAGCAACTCATAGTCGATAACATCTCTTAGCTCGCGACCGTTAAGGGAAACCACCTTATCTTTGGCGTTAATACCGGCCTGGGCCGCGATACCACTGGGATCAACCTTGTCGATAACCGGCAGATTGTCGGGTGAAGCCACCCTCAAACTAGTTAAACTCCTTTATGGCCTCGACAACTTCTTTCAGCAGCCACTCCGGCGTTGATGCCCCCGCTGTCAAACCGACGGTATCCACTTTCTTAAACCAAGGCGCTTTTAATTCCTTGGATGTCTCGATGTGGTAAGTACGCGTACCGGTAGCCTCGCAGATTTGCGCCAACCGTGATGTATTAGCGCTGTTTTTTCCGCCAACAACAATCATTACATTAACTTTCTCGGCCAGCTTTTTTGCGGAATGCTGCCTTCGACTAGTCGCGCCGCAAATGGTATTGAAAACTTTTAGCTCGGTGGCCAGAGCGGCGAGACCGGCCACGATTTGTTGAAAGTTCTCTAATGGCTGGGTGGTTTGAATAACCACACCAATAGATTTGCCGCGCAAGCTTTTAGGGATATCCTCAACTTTTTCTACAACTACAGCTTGCCCTTGTGCGTGCGCCAAAATACCGATCACTTCCGGATGTTCCTTTTCCCCGATAATAATTAAGGTGTAGCCCCCCTCAACGAGCTCCGCGGCTCTTTGTTGAGCATTAGCGACAAAGGGACAAGTCGCGTCAACAATCGATAGCCCTTTCTGGTCGGCCTGCTCGATAATCAAAGGGTCGACCCCATGGGTACGTACAACAATAGTTCCTTTTTCGGTTTTATCAAGATTCATAACCGGATTGACGCCAAGAGCCTTAAATGACTCGACCACTTGAGGATTATGGATAATCGGTCCAAGCGTAAAGATAGGCACCTTTTGGTTCTTAACTGCCTCATCGGTCATTCGCAGAGCTCGCTCAACGCCATAACAATAACCTGCTTGACTGGCAAGTGTTACTTTCATTAAGCGAGTTCACCTAGGAGCGTTTTTATTTCTTCCATAATCTTACCTGTCATTTGCGCGATTATCTCCTTTTTCTCACCGGTGGTTCCGCACTGAATCGGTTCGCCAAATCTAACTTCAATCGTGGCCCTGCGAGGCAATATTTTCCCGTTTGGAACAACTTTGTCGGCGCCCATTATAGCAGTGGGTAGTACCTGCGCCCCGCTCTTGAGGGCGATCAAAGCGGCTCCCGGCAATCCTTCTTTTGTTTCTCCCCGTTCTCTTGACCCTTGAGGGAATATACCGACCACTCCACCAGCTTTTAGTTTATTGAGCGCTGTTCTCACGGCCCGTCTGTCAAAACCATCTCTTTGAACCGGAAACGCGTATAAGCGCCGAATAAGCCAGCCAAGACCCGGAATATTAAACAACTCGGCTTTAGCCATAAAAGCAATGGGCCGACGCGCCGCTAGCCCGAGCAGGACCGGATCCAAATAACTGGTGTGATTGGCGACAACCAGCACCGGCCCGCTAGCAGGTATATGAGATCTATTTGATACCGAAAACCGATACAACAGTCTAAATATTGGCCAAAGGACTATTTGTAACACCCTGTATATCATACCGCCACCAAAGCCATAATGCTTTCCACGACGTCCTCAATTGATTTATTTGTCGTATCAACTAAATGAGCGTCTTTGGCTTTGGCAAGCGGGCTAACGGCGCGTTTCGAATCTATTCTGTCGCGAGCTTCTAACTCCCTTTCGATAACGACTGCCTCCACTTCAACGCCTTTGCTCCTTAGTTCTTTAAGCCGCCTCTCAGACCGAGCCTCATGGCTGGCTGTCAAGAATATCTTTATATCCGCATCTGGAAATACGACAGTACCGATATCCCGGCCCTCAATGACCAGATCCCCGAAAGCATCCGCCAGTGACCTTTGTTTTGCGACAAGACACACGCGGACTCCTTTAACGCTTGAGACAATCGAGACGGCATCCCCGACATCAGGCAATCTAATCTCATGGGTCACATCCCGGCCGTCAATAAGGATTTTAGAATCGCTCAGTTCGATCCGGCTCTGCTCTGCTAATCGTCCAAGTGCCTCTTCATTCGTTAGGTCTATTCCTGCGTCAAGCGCGCTCCACGTGACAGCTCTGTACATGGCGCCGGTATCAACATATCCGTAGCCCAACTTCTCAGCCAGCTTCCTGGCGATTGTGCTTTTTCCCGCACCGGCCGGTCCGTCCATGGCGATTATCATGACTATATGATACAAGGGCGGGCGAGAGTGCGAAAGGGGGATAATTCGGTGACACGTACTTAATTCTGAAAATCGAATAGAGGTAGAGAGGGACGGTAGTGAGGGACGTTGGTTGCGTTTGTTGCGACAAGGATGTCTTCAGTTGGCTTGCCGCAACAAACGCAACCAACGTCCCTTAATTTGCTAGTTCTTTTAGGGTGTCTTTCAGAATCTCAAGCTGGCGTCCATACTCAGCCCAATCGCCATCTTTCTGGGCCTTTTCGGATTTATCAAAAGCTTCGGATGCTTTTTTAACTAGCTCTTCTTGAGTTGCCGGTTTTTCGTCGCCGGTTTTCTTGGAGTCTTTCTTCTTTGTCGGCGTCTCAAGCGCTTCTTCTCCCAATAAACTATTTAAGGCTTCCTCAAGGGTTTCTTCCATGACCACTTTGTCACCCAAGGCGGCGGCCACTCTTTTCAGTTCCGGAAACTCACTGGCTTCCGCTTGAAGATAAATTGGCTCAACATAGAGAATTGACTCCCCGATCGGAACGACAAGTAGATTGCCGCGAATAACCCGCGACCCGCGCTGATTCCACAAACTCAGCTGACGCGATATCTCCGTATCCTGGTCAAGCCGTGATTCGATCTGTAATGGTCCGAATATTAACCGCTCTTTCGGGAAGGTGAAAAGAGCTAATTTTCCATAGTTCGGCACATCACTTCGGGCAGCCAACCAGGCAATCATATTATTTTTATTCGTTGGCGTAAACGGCAAGATCAAAGCAAACTCCTGTTTGGTTTCACCGGGTAGTTGCAGAATCATATAATAGGGATCCATAACCGTTGACTCAGAGTCATATATCTCTGTCGGCAAAGCCCACAGATCCTCGCGGCCAAAAAAGACTTGCGGGTCTGTCATATGAAAAGACGAATATACCTCGGCCTGTATTTTAAATAGGACCTCGGGATATCTAATATGCTTTAAGAGGCCTTTTTCCATGCTTTTTAGCGGCTTGAAAACGCCCGGAAACGCACGCGCGTATGCTGAGATTATCGGATCTTTGTCGTCAGCAATATAAAAATCTATCTCGCCGCTGTAGGCGTCAACAACTGCTTTTACCGAATTTCGAATATAGTTTTGCCCATTCTCCGCAGGTTCGGCATAAGGGTATCTGTTGCTCATAGTGTAGGCATCGACTATCCAATAAAGCCGACCATTGTTGATCACAATATAGGGATCAGAATCATATGATAAAAACGGCGCAACCGTCTGCAGTCGGCCAATGATGTTACGGTGAAACATGATTTTGCTTTTGGGTGTGAGAGCGTCGCTGATTAGCAACTTCGCTGTTCCAAAGCGATACGCGAAAGCCATTCGCCGCCAGTAATTGCTTAAGGTTATCCCGCCCTTTCCCTTATAATCCGCGTATTTATTCCGATCGCCGGCCGGATAATCAAATTCTCTTGTCTTGGTTTTGACTATCGCGTAATCATCAGGCGCTTCTCCATAATAAATCTCCGGCCGCTTGATATTTAAATTAGAAACGGTGGACGTGGGCGGAATATTCTTGACCAGCAACTCGGGCAAGCCTTCCGTTGTCACTTCATTAACGGGGCTCGCGACAACGCCATAGCCATGAGTATAAACAAGGTGTTGATTGATCCATGACTTGGCCTTGACTGGCAAATCGTCGGTTATCATTTCCCTGGCTGATAAAGCCACCTGACGGTACTGCCCGTTGATGAAATAACGATCTAGATCGACATCTCTGAAGCTGTAATAGAGACGAATTTCTTGAATTTGGCTGTAGGTTTTCTTGAGCGGACGCCAATCCCACAACCGCAGACTATCGATTGTGTCACTATTTTGATCAAGAGTCTCTCGCGTGAGGTTAAATAAAGCGGGAAACTTCTTGCGCTCAACGTCTTCGAGCGCAAAAGCCTTTCTAGTAAACTTAATCCCTTTTGCTATAAAAG
>JAUVQD010000139.1 GCA_030598355.1 Actinomycetes bacterium | reverse complement strand
TTCCCGCCAATGGCGCTTATGGCAATAGCTGCCTTAACACCTGAAAACTACGATGTAATGATCACCGATGAAGAGATCGAGCCGATAGACTTTAATCTTGACGTCGATTTAGTCGGCATTAGCCTTTTAATGATGACGGCTGCGCGCGGTTATGAAATCGCAGACAAATTCAGAGCAAGAGGGGTAAAAGTTGTTCTAGGAGGTATGCATGCAACAGTGCTTCCGGAGGAAGCGGCAGACCATGCGGACGCCGTTGTTATTGGAGAAGCGGAATGCGTTTGGCATAAAGTTTTGGCCGATACAACTGGTGGGAAGTTAAGGCAATTCTATCGCAGTGATACCTATTGCGACATGAAAGATATTCCCAGACCAAGACGCGACTTAATTTCCAGCAATAAATATTTTTCGACGAACCTAATTCAAGCTACACGAGGTTGCCCAAATCGGTGTTCTTTTTGTTCAATTCATTCTGTATCGGGAAACAATTTACGCAGCAGGCCCATTCCAAAAGTCGTTTCTGAGATCAAGACTTTTTCCAATCCCGGTGTAATTTTTATTGACGACAATATTGTCGGCGATCCCGACTATGCAAAAGAACTTTTTAAAGCCTTGATTCCGCTGCGTATTTGGTGGTTTGGCCAGGCAACCTTAGAGATAGCAGCTGATGAAGAGCTACTAAACCTAGCCGCCCAAAGCGGCTGCAAAGTCCTATTCTTTGGCTTCGAGTCGCTGTCCAAAAAAAATATTATTAAGATCGGGAAAGCAAAAACAAATAATGTCCAAAACTATAAAAAAGCAATTAAGAACCTTCATTCAAACGGTATCTGCGTAGCCGGAAGTTTTATTTTAGGCCTAGATGATGATGATCCCAGTTCTTTTACAAGCATTGTTGATTTTATCCGAAAAAACCATATTGAAATGCCTAGTGTCAATCCTCTGATTCCTCTTCCTGGGACCCAGCTTTATAAAAGAATGAAACGTGAAGGTCGACTTATCCGCGATAACTACTGGTCGGATAATTCCTACAAGCCCGGCTCTATTATATTTCAACCCAAACATATGACGAGTGAGGAGCTGAGGAAAGGATACGAGAACACTCGTCGACAGATCTATTCAGGTAGTTCTATTGCGAAGAGATTATGGGGAAGCCGTCATAACAAGCCATTTGTCTTACTCTTGTCAGTCATTGTTCATAATCTCAAGACAAGAAAGACCACACAAGTTAAGTCCGTTCCTTACGTTCATAATGACTTTGCTAAAAAAAAGCTTGAAAATTCAAATATAGAGTAGATGCTGATGGCTAATAATTGGGATAGCGCGCCTGGTTTGCGCGGTGCCAAAGAGCCACCTACTGTTACTCATGGTACACGCATCGGGCGAGTAACGGCTGACCATGGTGGTTGATGAGGCTTACATAAGCGCTTGCTCTGCCTGCGATAACGTAGTGCGTGCTTACCAAACGTCGGTACCATAAATACTTGCTTTGTCGTGAATGTCAATCGCTTGTATATCCAAGCGTTAACAAAGCGACCCTCCTGTTAGCTAGTGCCTCTACGGTTTTCGCTTGTTCACATGTGGTGTGGTCATCAATTTCTATAGCTTTAGGAGATTTTCCTACTCGGAATGCCTGCCGCTTAAAAGCGTTTCGTTTTGAACGCTCTGACTTTGGGTTTTTGTGCGTAATAAGACGACCAGAGCCCAAATGGGTAAGGGAAAGGTCGTAGAGCGATAGTATCACGTATGAATTTTAAATTAGTATTCTAGCGGCGGTCGTGTGGTTTGGGTGAAGCGGGGCAGGCCTACACAATTAGGAATAATACGCATGATGCGGATAGAGGTTAAATTACTTATTTCCTTTAGACAGCTTTTTGTTTAGTTCTCGAATTCGGCCCGACATCTTTTCTACCAGACGGAAGGCAAGAGTCGGATCTTCTTGAATTCGGCGAAGGAAGGTCTTTTTGTCAATCGTAAGCACTTTTGTTTGACCAATGGCGAGAACACTCGCGGCGCGAGGTTCTCGATCAAAAAGAGCCATCTCGCCAAAAAAATCACCGCTGTCCAGAACGTCAAGGATTACCTCTCGGCCGTTCTCTTCCCGTACTACTTTAACTTGTCCAGCCTGGATTACATACATGCAATCACCATCTTCGCCCTGCTGGACAATAACTGCGCCGGCGTCATAATCCCTGCCAAGACTGCCTCTAGTTGTCAATTAATCCTCCTTAGTAGCTTGATTGCGCCCGATCGGTGAAATTTCGCGCACCGTATTCCATGAAAACCGGAATAAGAATGACGGATGTATCGTACGTTTGAAAATGTTCCGATACATAGCGCTACCTGTAAATGTGTCCCACACAACGCCGCTCATTCGCTGCGGTGAATCGGGTCTTTGTTGTTCACCGTTGACCATACGCAACAGACCGCCAAGCACATACTTTCGGCTTTTAATAAAACCGTTGACCGCGAAAACAACTCTTCCGATCTTATTGTCATTCTCGATAAGCCGGTATGTCGGTAAATAAGTCCGGTTCCAATCTCTCTCTGATATCCCTTGAAAGACAGCTGTAGTAGCCGCTGCTTTGGCTGTCTTGTAGGCGGCCCCGATGCCGTCTTTGAAGAGTCTTGTGGCGCCGCAATCTCCAATAAACACTATTCGATCGGAATAGGCCCCAACAGCTGCCTTCATGTTTATGAAAGGCGAACATCGGCATGAGCCCTTGGGATCAACTTCTTCAGGCAAGCATCTTCTAGCTTGGAGAGTGGATATAAAGGAGTTCACTAGATCGCCGTCAACACCGTTGCCGATAAGGCACATAGTAGCGTAATCTCCTTTTGGAATAACCGCTGCATATTCCAGCCCCGGAATCGGTAAGAGAAAGATATGCACATTGTTACCTAAATACTCATTAACTCGATCTTGACCGAGGAAGAATTCGCGGATGTGACTCTTTGCCGTTTTTGGTGGTCTATATTTTAGCTGCAGTTCCTCTATCATCTTTAAGTTGGCTGGATTGACACCTATTGCAAAAACTGCCAGATCGTAAAGGTCTGACTCGCCGTCATTTGTCTTGATCTCAGGCCGGCCCTTGCGCCAATTGACTCCAGCCACCTTAGCTTTTTTATGGCGAGCACCTTTGCCGATCGCCAACTCAAGAAGATGGCCATCGAAACTTTTCCACTTAGCTTTGGTCAAATCACGCGGGCCGGCCCCCCGATAGACGGACGCGATCCTCTTCTCATCAATGGTTGTTTTGATCTGGGTTTTACCCGTGGATGTGTAGAGGACGTAGGAGTCAATTCCTCTTTGCACAACTTTTGGGGGTAGGTTGATGCCTTCGGTCGCCAGAGTTTGAATTAGAGATTCGGAAATAATGCCGGCACACATATTGCAACCGCGGGGACCGGGTTTAAAAAAATCTCGTGGTTCAAAAATATCAACGTGTACATCTAGATCCATCCTCTTGGCCAGATCTATCAAGAAAAAACTGAAGAAAGCCCCGGCCGGCCCACCGCCGATCACTGCTACTTTTGAACCATTTTGAAGTTCCGGCATGTTTGTGTCTTTACTGTTTTCTATGATCAATTGCGGGCTCCGTGAGCTCGATACGCTTGCCTGTCCTGCGCTTGCAGTATATCAGTATTTAACGCACTCAGTTTGAAACTTCATTTAATGCATAAAAACCATTAGAATAACAATTTACAGATATTGGAAAAAGAGACTCTACCAGATGCGGATGGATAAATAAACTAGATGAGAGAGATCTGTACAGAGGTTAGAATAAAAGGTTCAGTTGACCGCGTATGGGAATGCCTAACAAATTTTGACTCATATTTCGAATGGAATCCATTTCTTAGAAAAGTCACTGGAAAACCCACACTAGGCACTATTTTGAAGATCTACGTTAGATTCGCCCCTGGCTTGACAGTAAGAATGAAAACCAAGGTTTTAATAGCAGATCCCAGGCGCAAGTTCTGCTTTATCGGCAAACTACCCTTACCGGGTCTATTAAGTGGTGAACATAGCTGGGAGATCGCCGAGCTTAACAATGGTCTCGTTAAGCTATCTCAAAGGGAAATATATAGAGGCGTACTCACGCCTATTTTTTTCTTTTCCTTGGAAAAAACCTTGGGCCGTGGTTTTAACGCCATGGATATCGCCTTAAAAAAAAGAGTAGAAAACCAAAGGTAGCGCCCGATTTGCAGTCAGCTAGCAAGGGCTTTCTTAAAGTCTGACTATACAAACTTCTTAGTGCAGGACGACCACTAGGCGCTTTAATGCAAACTTAGTTACCGATTAGCAAAGATGGACCTCCTACTACTGGCATGGCGGAAGTAAATGAGATCGCATTTGCGCACACGTGCGCACAAGAAAACGACCAAAACCGGTAAAAGCGGGCAAAAGCCGTATAAGCCACTGAGTTAATTCTTACAGTCAAGGGCATGAATTGGCTAATACCGGAAACCAACGGCAAACAACCGAGTAGATTTTCTAATCCGAGAGTCGGGGGTTCGAATCCCTCCGGGCGTGCATATAATGAGCTGGGAAAACGGCGA
>JAUVQD010000249.1 GCA_030598355.1 Actinomycetes bacterium | reverse complement strand
TCCTGGGCATCGATAACCAAAATCGCCCCGTCTGCCATACCGAGAGTTCGCTCAACTTCCCCGCCAAAATCGGCATGTCCGGGCGTATCAATGATATTTATTTTCGTTCCGTTGTAGGTGACCGCTGTGTTTTTAGCCAAAATTGTGATGCCCCGCTCTTTCTCCTGGTCGTCAGAGTCTAATATCAGCGTTTGCGAAAACGCCGCCTCATTTTCCCTAAAGGTTTTAGACTGCTTAAGTAGACCGTCGACGAGCGTCGTCTTCCCGTGATCGACGTGAGCAATTATGGCAACATTTCTAATATTCATTCAGATCCTCTCAAAAAAATCACGGCATTAGCCGCAAACTGAAGATTCTATAGGAATATCGACAACTTTGAAAGCTTTTAGGGAACCCCAGGTTGCTTATACTGCCAAAAACTGACAAACTAGAGTGAGAATACAACTCTCGTTTGATAAGGTTCGGTAAGTCTTTTGAGCAAACTAAAGTTTCTATTCACTCGTGGTCGAATTGTACTTGGCGTCATCCTAATAGCGGTCGGTATAATTTTGATTATTCCCGGAATCTCACCCTATATCTACTTTAGCGTTGCACCGCAAACCCCGAAGAGCATAGCGAAAAAAAGTACTGAAGCAAAGAAAACGATCCACATCCGCGGCAAAACTCTTGAGGTGCAAGGGTCAATATCAATTCCGAAAATCAAGACATCGGCAAATATTTTTGAAGGTATTGAAAATACAGAACTCAAGTATGGCATAGGTCACTATCCGAGCTCTTCATGGCCGGACAAAAAAGGTAACATTGCCCTAACCAGCCACCATACTTTCGGTCACGACTACGGGCAGGGTCCACTGTTTTCGTTGCTTCACCTACTTAAAAAGAATGACAAAATTTTTCTAAACTATGATAAAAAAAGATATACATATAAGGTTCTCTCAAGACATATCGTTGAGCCAAATGAGATTGAGGCTTTTCGTAAAACTCAGGACGACCGCCTGACCCTAATCACTTGTTATCCACCTCTGTCAACAGCAAAAAGATTAGTGATTGTCGCCAAATAAGCAAGAAACGTCTGATGGTGTTGCTCTTCGGCTTAAGCGTAACTTGGCAAAGTATTTCCGCACGCAAAAACTAATCTATCCTTAACATTATTATTAATAGAAGAAGGGGCGTCGTGACGCCTTAGCGTGACACTGCTAAGAGCTTGTCACCTTCACCGACCAAGAACGTTTTTGGTCCGCTGAACATTTCCGGAAGATGCGGTGGATGTTTCTTTAACTCCCGGCGGAACTCAGATTCTTTCATAGCTGTACAGACTATCGAACGCCCGAGTTGCTTCTCGAGGCGTTTAAATACTTTCTTTAACTGTTTATCGTCAATTTTACCCATCAAACAAATGGGAATGTCACCACTTTTGGTTTCCTGCCCGGATGCAAACGAGCCATAAGTGAAAGCCAATTTTATACCAGGAACTTCAGCTAACTCATCTTTAAGAGCAGCTTCAACCCCAATGGTTTTGATCACAATTTTTTTAAGTTCCTCATAAAGAGGATGTTCTTTGTCGATTGAGTACAATTTGAGCTTTCCGCGTGGCTCGGAAATAAGTATGCCAATCTCCTCGAGATGTGTTAACTCGCGGTGAAGAGTACCCACAGACGTGCCGAATGCAGCTTGAAGTTGCCTGACATAGTAACTGGAATCAGGATTTTCAAAAAACAAACGTAACATCATCTGTCTGGTCTTTGACCTAAAAAGTGCTAATGGCAATTCGATTTTCTTATTTTTCTTGTTCTCCACGTTGAGAACGATTATACCCAATATTCAAGGGACCGTCAAATCAAGCCTTTGCACAAAAAGTCCCTGGTCGTATCGCGCACTTTCCGCTGGTACAGCCCATCGCTATCCCTATTTAGCTTATTAAATTACAATAGAGAGACAGTCAACCAGACAACCGCTCTTTTTAGGAGTATGAAAAGCTATGACTCAGGACAAAGTCTTTTCAAGAGATGAGCTGATCAAATGTGCCGAGGGCGATCTACCGGGAGCTGGTGTGCCCTTGCCTTTGCCCGACATGCTCATGGTCGACCGGATTACAAAAACAAACAAACACTTGGGGATTTACGAAAAAGGCGAAATAGTCGGGGAGCTAGACCTATCTCCTGACCTCTGGTTTTTTCAGTGTCATTTCAAGAATGACCCAATTGTGCCGGGAAGTTTAATGATTGATGCGCTATTTCAGCTCATGGGCTTCTATTTGGGCTGGCGCGGCTTCAAAGGAAAAGGGCGCGCGATTAGTTGTGAAAAAACAAAATTCATAAGAGAAGTCTCGACAGATGCCGATAAGCTAATTTACCAGGTGAACATAAGGAAGATCAGAGAGGGTGCCAAGGTTATCGCAGTGGCAGATGGTTCCGTTTCCACTAAAGAGCACATAGTCTGCACTGTCAAGAACTTGATGCTTACCCTGGCATAACAACAAGAGACCCGCTAGGGCTTAAGGGTATGGTTCAGCACCAATCTTCCAGACGCCTTTTTCCCTAAACGCCGCGACAGTCTGCCGCTTTGACTTGTTCAGCAGAGCGTGAACGGATTGATTGCTGCTCTTCGCGTA
>JAUVQD010000230.1 GCA_030598355.1 Actinomycetes bacterium | reverse complement strand
GAGTTCAAGGCATATGAGCAACTGCGCATTCGTGAGTTTTACGAAACCGAGACGGTCGACTTAGTTCCTTTCCACTCATTCGTGGTGAACCACCTAAAGGTGCATGAGTTCGGATTGGACCGCCAACTTGCGGATTGGATTCGTCAGCAGAACGAGACAGCGCGAGCCGCATAAGACTGGTAAGGCAACTAACGCCCGGTCCTCCCAAAGACAGACAAGAATAAACGAATTGGAATTGGAGAGTTTAGCTTGAAGGGATTCTAGGTCTATCCAATAAAGCCCACGCGCTGCACACAAAAGAGATTTATTGGAAACGATTAGAATCCTTGGCCAAAGCACCTATAGTCTCATCTTTTGTTTTGGCACCTGATATTTGGGCAGCTATGTGCTCGGCTGAATCTCTCTCCTGGGCTTTTACTTCTCTCCAATGGAGACACTTAAAATAGCCGTATCATCCGTCAATCTACAACCACTATAATCCCAAACCTCTTTTAAGATTAGTTCTGGCAGTTCTTTCGTTTGTCGCGACCACTGATCGTTGATAGATTTAATCAACCTGTCTTCACCATAAAGCTTTTTTTCACACCTGGCCTCAATTAAGCCGTCTGTATAAAGAAACAGAATGTCGCCACTTTGCAGCGTCTCTTGAAAGTCATCATATTCTAGTCCTTGAAGCGCGCCGATAACAGGACCGCTCGTTCTTAGAGGAGAAGCCCCAGATGCTTCTCTTTTTAATATTGGCGGCGGATGACCGGCATTGCAGTAGGTAAGGGCGCCGGATCGTTTATCAAGTATGCCCAAAAAGAGCGTGACAAATGCAGACTGAGCCGCGGCTCTTATGACAACATCATTAGTGAGCTCTATCACTTTGGCTGGCGAGCTATATTGGTATACGTAGGCCTTGATAGTGTTTTTGACAAGGGCGGTAACTGTGGCGGCTTCCAACCCCTTGCCTGAAACGTCACCAATTACCAGGCCGACTTTGTCATGCTCCAGCTCAAAGACATCATAAAAGTCGCCTCCTACCTTGCCGGCTTCCACTGTTGCCGAGCGGTATAGATGGCTGAAGTCTATGCCTTCTATTTTTTCAGGCATCGTAAGTAACATCTGCTGCAGCGTCTCAGCTATGTTTCGCTCTTTTGAGTAGAGGCCGGCGTTTTCAATAGCCCCGGCCAGCTGGTCAACCATAGTCATTCCAATTCTTCGCTCTCTATCAGAAAGTCGCCTATGCACCGGAGCGAAAAGCTCTAAAACGCCGATGACATTTCCTTTCGCCATAATTGGAATAGCGGTCAGACAATCAAGACCCAAAAGTTTTTTTGCGTACTCACAAGTAAACTCATGTTGCTCTTTCGACGGGGCGAAGACTTCTTTTGTCCTAATCGCTTCTCCAGCACAGCCTCCGCTCGCAGGGACCGTTGTTCTGGCTTCAAGAAATTCAGGACTAAGTTCCCGCTGGTGCTTAATAACTAGATTTCCGGTCTCATCGAATACATAAATAACGCCGTGCTTGACGTTAAAAACAGTTGCAACTTCGTTGAGCCCGGTTTCGAGAATATCATCGAGTTCAAGGGTTTCGGTGAAATGAGCTGACATTCGACGCAGAGCCTCCGTGTCAGCGAGCGACTGCTTTGTTATCTCGTGACTTCTCATATTTTGTATGGCCAATGAGAGTGATGCCGCCAGCTTTTCAGCAAAATCAATCTGGGCTGAGTTAAAAGCGGTCGCGGCAGAGCGATAGTGGAAGACGATGACACCAATAACCTCTTCTCTGATCTTTAGTGGACTAACTAAAAAAGATTTAATCCCCAGTTGCTTCATCCAATCGCGGTCGGCCCTAGGGTCATTGAGGGCATCATTAACATTGATCGATCTCTTAGTCTGAGCAGCAAGCTCCAAAGGCCGCGCTTTATCGCCGGTTAATTTTTGGCCCAGTATATTTTCAGTTAATCCTCCGAACACATACTTTGGGATCCAGAAGTTGTCTTCATGCATGATTATCGCCCCGGATTCACAATCTATGGCTTCGACGGATTCCTTGGTAACTTTTTGCATTATCTCGTCAAAAACGAGTGTCGAGCTCATGGCAGCGCTAATATTGTTTAAGGCGTCGCTTAGCGCCTTTGCTCGCATACGCTCTTCCTCTGCCCTCCTGTTTTCAGTGACGTCGAGTCCATAGAAGTTGACGTAAGCGGCATCTGCTATGGGGATGGCAGTAAAAGAAAGTATTCTGCTCCGGTGTTCGAGTTCAATCCCCCTTCTTAATTCATTGGTGCTCAACATATCGGCAGCCAATCGCCCCCAGGAATCGGATGCGGCTTGACCAACTTTGGTATTCCAGTCATCAAGCAGGGGGAGGCCGGCAGCGTTAGCGTAGATAACAGTACCGTCTGCCCCGATCCTCAGCACGGGATACGGGTTCTGGGAAGGGAATTTCGCCAAGTTTTCAATCTCGTGTTCAGAGTGCTTGCGCTCAGTGATGTCGAGCCCATACAAATTGACATACTCGGCCTCGGCTATCGGGACGATGGTAAACGACAATATTCTGCTTTCGTGCTCTAATTCGATATTCTTCTCTATTTGGTTGGACCTAAGAGTCTTGCCCACCAACTTGTGCCAGTATTCGGGCGCAACCTCTCCGCGCTTAACTCCCCATTCGCCCAGTAGCGACTCAGAGGCGGCGTTAGCATAAAGAACGGTTCCATCCTTAGTCAGGCGCAAGACGGGATAGGGGTTCTCGGAAGGGAATTTGGACAAGTTCTTGATTTGCTCTTCAGCCTGCTTGCGCCTTGAGAGATCGCTTGTTTGTTCTGCGTTTTGTTTCCGGTGAGGCTTCATTCTTTAGATTTATCCCGTCTCTCTAAATACCAAGCTACCAGTTTCAGGCCTCTTTCAATGGCATTGATGTACGGGTCGATGTTTAGCCCGGAGCTCTCCTTTGAT
>JAUVQD010000076.1 GCA_030598355.1 Actinomycetes bacterium | reverse complement strand
CTCGGAAAAAGCGGCCATTCTTAAAAAGGCCGGTGCGACCAAGATTTTAGACCTTAAAATCATCAACGGACAAGCAATTAGCATACCGGCTAAAGCAGTTAATGCTTTGAGCAAAAAAAACAGTGTCGTGCGAGTTAATGATGACCCTGTTGTTAGCATTGTCGGCAAACCGGCTGGAAAAGGAGGAGGCAAGCCCAAGCCACCTCCACCAGCTCAAACTGCTGATTGGGGCGTTCTTAGAATCGGGTCAACAGTCGCCCAGCTGAGCACGAAAGGGGCTGGCATTAGAGTCGCCGTGATCGATACCGGTGTTGACCTTGACCACTCTGATTTAGCCCCCGTGGTTGCGGGTCCAAACTTCATAAATTCGAAAAAGTCTTCGAATGACGATAACGGTCATGGGTCTCACGTCGCCGGCACTATCGCGGCAAGGGACAATCTCATCGGCACTATCGGTGTGGCGCCCGAGGCTACAATTGTTGCCATAAAAGTTCTCGACCGAAAAGGCAGCGGCTGGACATCCGGCGTTATCGCGGGCCTTAACTGGGCCGTCGCCAACGACGTGGACATCGTCAATATGAGTTTGTCGGGAGGATACTCTCATGATTTCGAGCAAGCAGTTCGGCTGGCCGATCAAGCCGGCGTCATCATCGTAGCGGCAGCTGGTAATGCCGCATACCCTAACGAGGGCAGCGCAGTAAAATATCCAGCGGCTTATGACGAAGCGATCGCGGTTTCAGCTACCGATTCAAGTGACTCTATCGCCTACTGGTCTCACCGGGGCAGTAATTTGAGTTTAGCCGCACCTGGTGTAGCGATACGCTCTACATTCAAGGGTGATGGATACAAAACATACAGCGGAACTTCAATGGCGGCTCCACACGTCGCCGGGGCAGCCGCTCTGATGCTTTCACAACCGGTCGGAACTTATGACCTCGACAGCGACAGCACGTGGGATCCGAATGAAGCCCGAGCAAAATTGCAGAACCGGGCCGAAGACATCGGATCGATCGGTTTCGATAGCTTGTTTGGTTACGGTCTTGTTGACGCGGACAATTCAATTCTGCCATAACAAGCTGGGATTTAAAAAGACACGAAAAAAAGGGCGCCCTAAACAGGCGCTCTTTTTTTCGTGTCCGATTGTGCTAATATGATATCGGTCTCACGTAGCCTTACCAACTTCGTTGAGCGCCGCGGCCCACTGGGGGCTAAGTTTTAGTGATTCCGGCATGGCCGGCAGAAAGGAGCCATTTATGGCTACCAAACTATATATCGGAAACCTATCCTACAATACGACTGAGGCGCAGCTTAATGAGGCCTTTGCGGCCTATGGCGCGGTTGAGTCGGTTGCCTTGATTACCGATCGTCATTCCGGACAGAGCAAAGGATTTGCTTTTGTGGAAATGACCGATGACGAAGAGGCCAAAAAAGCTATTAGAGAGCTTGACGGCAAAGAAATGGACGAACGCTCTATAAACGTTAGCGTCGCCCGCCCCCGTCAAGAACGAGGCCCCGGTGGTGGCGGACGTGGTGGCGGCGGATATGGTGGCGGAAATCGCAAACCTCCAGGCGGTCACAATCGCGAACGCTTCTAGATAATCCTTTTCATTGAAAAGTCTCACAAAGCACCTGTGGTTTCAGACCAAAGAGCGCCGCGGGTTTATTAATATAACGGACCAAATTGAAGAGCTTGTGGCTGAAAGCGGCGTTGTCGAAGGTCTTTGTCTTGTTAACGCCATGCACATCACCGCCAGTGTCTTTGTGAACGATGCGGAAAGCGGTCTCCTGCAAGATTTTGAGAGTTGGCTTGAAGAGATTGCGCCGCACGAACCTCTTTCAAATTACCGTCATAACCTTACCGGTGAGGACAATGGGGACGCTCACTTAAAAAGAACGATAATGGGTCGAGAAGTAGTCGTGGCCATCACCAAAGGTCAACTTGATTTCGGCCCCTGGGAACAAATTTTCTATGGCGAATTCGACGGGCGGCGCCGAAAACGTATCCTTGTAAAGATTATCGGAGATTAAGACTGACTCGCCTTTAGTTTATCGACATTAACCTTTATTTTCTCAGCGCACCGCTTGAACGCGTCAACGCCTTCCCGGTAAGGGTCGGCAATCTTCCAGCAGATCAATTTATCGTCAATATCTAAGGGATCGTTTCTTAAAGTTTCACAGATCTCGCGGGTCATTCCCACAATCAGATCAAAATCTTTAATCGGTACGTCATAGATACTTTTAGACTTATGTTCCGATATATCAATAGCGTATTCCTCGTGCATGACTTGAATAGCTTCGGTGGTCGCTCCTGTGTAAAGCGGTGATATTCCAGCGCTCTCAACATCCCAACCATCAAAAACTTCCCAGGCTAATCCTTCAGCCATCGGGCTTCGACACATGTTGCCAATGCAAACAAATAAGATGCTCTTAACTGTATTTACCTTCCTGATCCGATTAGCGGGTATGATAGAATTATAGTCAAAGTTACCTTCTTTAGAAAGTTGTGGTTATGTGAACTCGCAGACAAGGCACTTTATAAAACTCATCGGGATAGTGCTCGTGATAGCGCTGGTTTTTACAATTCTGCCACGATTTGTATTCTCTAGCATAATCAGCTTCCTCAATATCATCATCTGGATTATTTTCATCTTTGTCCTGTGGCGCTTATTCGGTCATAAAATCGGTCCGGCCTTTGATAAATATGCCCGAAAGCCCGGCAAGAAATATTCGAAGACGCAAAAGAAGCGTAACCAGAAGTGGTTTAGCGACCGGCGCTAATCATCTAATTCAGCTACTGTCTCGTAACTCTCCCATAAGCCAATCTGTGTAAGGTTTAGCACCCTCGCTCACCGGAGTCGACAATATTTCGGGGACATCGTAGGAATGACACTCAACAATGGCTTTTTTCAGTTGCCCGAAGAGAATAGTTTTACTTTTCATCACGCACAACCACTCCTGAGTCTCTTCGATCTTTCCCTCCCACCAGTAAACACTCGTAATCGGTCCAATAATTTGAGCACACCCGGCTAACCGCTTTTCAACAACTAGTCTGGCAATTTCCTTGGCGCTCTCGTGAGTATCTGTACTGGTTGTAACCTGGATGATCTTTTCCATGGCCTCTACTCCCGGTGATCGACCTCTTGATTTGTCACCCTCTATCTTAACAACGCTTTGAGATTTGGCCATAGTTAAGAAACGTATTAATGGATTTGGTCTTCTAAACCAACTGCTTATGCTGAAAATCGTATTTGTCGGTTATTATGTAATGAGACAAATGAAAATATTTAGAGCCAGAATATGAAATTATTTCGCTTCAAAGACGCGAATATCAGGCGGGATCTAATGACGGCCGGGTCTTGGAAAGACCCCACCGTGAGAAGACTGATGTACTTGCTAGTCACAATCTTCATCTTCGCTGGTGCCATCGGTCTCTTCTTTGCCGGTGCTCCCCTGGTAAACCCGTCATATTGCGGACGCATCTGCCACGCTATGAATCCACAGTATCAAACATGGCTTAAGTCTTCTCACGTTAATGTAGCGTGCAACAATTGCCACCGCGATAGCTCATACGTTGGTATCTCAACAGACCGATTTGTAAAACCTATCGAGCGCATAGCCTCAACAAAAGAATCCAGTGCCCTGCAACCGCTCAATGCCGACAATGAATATAGCCGAAAAAAACTGCCCGATCTTTGGTGTCTTGAGTGTCATCCGACTCCAATCACCAAAGCAATTGCCAAAGGCGGTCTAAGGCTTGGGAAGAAAATGCACAGCCGTCATAAAAAA
Source organism: Actinomycetes bacterium (assembly GCA_030598355.1). Lineage (GTDB taxonomy): Bacteria > Actinomycetota > Aquicultoria > CAJVYJ01 > JAUVQD01 > JAUVQD01. The sequence goes on along the minus strand of JAUVQD010000076.1, from coordinate 3,122 downwards.
GCGGGCCTCAGGTGCACCACCTGTCATAACCGAATAGCTCATCCTGGCGCCGAACGCTATTACAAACTAGAAGCCGGCCGTGATAGTTTTGCCTATAAAGATTTTATGACGATGAGTGAGGGATGTTGGCGCTGCCACAGCGAAAACGATAAGTATCAAGAGAAAGAGACGCGAGCGATTACCGGGGATTATGAAGCCAAAACCAAATGCACTCTATGTCATGATCCGAAGGCAACCTTAAAACCCATCAAGGGAACCGTTAATCATGATCGCAAAGATGGCGCTCCTTGGAAAGACGGAATCGTTCACGGGCCGGCAGCCAAAGTTGATTTTGACGATTGCCTGGTGTGTCATGAGACTAGATCAACTAAGAATGCACGAATACCGGATTGCTCGACATCTTGTCATAACGGTATCGCCATGCCTCACAATATTCCTATGTGGTCAACGTATTTCAATCTTATTGACTCATCATGGGTTGATACCCACGGATCATTCGCTGCCGAAAACGAGATTAAACCTACCTCAAGATGGAATATCGAAGATTCAAAGGCGATCTGCTCAAGCTGCCACGACAACGGGGCAAAAGATGCAAATTACTGTCAGAGTTGCCATCACAAACAATTCCCCGAAGCCCAGTTCAAGCTCAGTGACCCCTGGGGAGAAAAACACGCTTCAGTCGTTAGAAAGATCGGAGCGGCCCCCTGCTATGAGTGCCATAACAACGATTACTGCGCATTTTGCCATATCAAATCTCAGGAAGGATCTTTCTAGACTTCTTTGATTTCATTTACAAATTTATGCCCATGTTTGCAAAGATAGATGGCGCGCCCTTCATCGTCTTTACCGATAACCTTGCAACCCCAACTTCTGTCCCACGGGCATTGCACACCGGCCACTACCCCGAATAAAAGAAAAAGACCGAGCGTAGCCCCCATAATCACTGGTATCACCAACCACCAGGCCAGTGGAAACCCGCCTGAAGATGCCCCCCTAAAAGAGTCATCAACATTAATGGAGAGTTTTTGACCCTCATTAACCCGGTCTCTTGAATCAGTCACCCCGATTTTGAATTCAAAATCTTGCGCTTCTTCAGGTATACCGCTAATACCACCCGTCTTAGCATCGAGCATAAGACCAGCGGGAAGTTGTCCATCCATTATGAACCATGAATATGGCGGCACTCCCCCTGCGGCGGCCAAGACCAGCTCATAAGGTTCGCCTACCCGAGCCGCAGGCGGCTCCTTAGTGGTGACGCTTACCGGTAACACATTGGCTTCGGTTAGAAGTGGTTCAGCTGTAACCCTAAGATCAATCGATCTCCCGTCATTAGCGCCGGCTCTATCAGTAACTCGAATTTCAAAACGCCAGTCACCGCTCTTTTTCGGCACTCCAAGAATCCTATCGCCTCTTTGCTCTAAGCCCGGAGGCAACTCTCCCGCGCTTGACCAGGCGTAGGGGCCCTCACCACCGACAACCGAGAGAGTTACTTCAAACTCATTGCCAACTATCGCGCTTGGCAATTTTTCAGTATTAATTCGTAGAGCGGTGGTATTGGCCACAACTATCGGCGGCGGAGAAATCAAAAGTTTTAGATTTTTCTTGACGATAGCGGCGTCCGGCTTTTTAGATCCTCGCAGCCTGACCTCAAAGCTATACTCGCCTTCCTTAACAGAAACACCTGAAATTACCCCACTTTTTGCGTCCAAATTGAAGCCATCAGGAAGATAACCGCGGTTGATTTTCCACTTATACGGCGGCGTGCCCCCGCTGGCTGCCAAGGTAACTTTATATTCCTGGCCGGATGTAGCATCGGGAAGAGAAGATGTCAGTAACTTGAGCACAGTTGGGGTGATTAAGGCAGAGGTAACGACAAAAAACATGAGAAAAAGAAAGGCCAGCGCGCCAACGGAATTGGCCAGAATATCAATAAATGACATGTGCCCAAACTCCATACCGGTTTCCCGGGGCCGTCTAGCCATTGCGCTCTATTCTCCGACTCTTATTTTAATCCCTTTAGCCAGTTCCTCTAGGGGCCCGAGGAGCCGGGAAAACGCTTCTTCGTTTTGCTTGAGAGCGTCCGCAACTTGGAGTTGTTGGTTATCGCTAGATTCCCTCAGGGTCTTTAATGTCTCTTGGTTTTCTCTTAAGATTTTCTCGAGATTGGCCACGCCGCCTAACCCGGCGACAAACTCTTCAACGGGCTTCCCTTTGTCAATCAGGTCGCCCAGCTTTTCCATAAGATCGGAAAATCTTTTTTGCGCGATTTTTTCATTCTTGTCCTGTTTGGCCATGAGCCCATCAAACTGAACCTGTATCTGAGTGAAGAGCTTCTCCAGAGCAGCCGCGTCTCGATTATCCAGGCTATCAGAGAGATTGCTTAGGCTTTCTTCAAAAGTCTTTTTCAGTCCGCCGATATTATCTTTAATGCTTTCGGATACAGTTTCGAGGCCATCTACTAACTGCTGGGTATCAGGGTTTGGAATATATAGTTTGTTGAGAATCTCGGTAACGCAAAACTCGTCGACACCCGATAAGAAGACTTCTTCCTTCCTTTGAGCGTGGTGCATTAACAGAACCAACATAGCGCTGAGTGCCAGTGCTAAAAGTGTCGTATCGAAGGCAACGCCAAGATTATAGGTAGCTGCGGCTAACGCCGGTTTTAGAGAATCCAAACCCAGACCGCCGGCCGTTTTAACAACTTCAGCAAATCCACTAATGGCTTTGGATATGCCCATGACTGTTCCCATAAAACCGAGAACCGGTATGAACCACACAGAGAAACGCACCGTCCTATAGCTGGCATCGGCTATTCCCCTGTCTACTTCGCTCATAGTGTTTAAAACATCATGCACCTCGGCTGTTGACCTTGTGTGAAGTAGGCGTTGTATGGCTGTTTCCACCCGGCGAACTATAACTAGATTTCTCTGACCACCCGTGAGACCACGCACTTGCTTCGTAATTGCCGCGGCCTCATCGGCCCCGATCGGAAAAGATTTCATTTGCGGAAAATTAACGAGCATAAAAGCGTTTGATTCCTCTTCAATCTTGGGTAACTTCAAGATCAGAAACCAGAATCCAACAAAAAATGAGACCGTGCTAGCGTATTGAAGAAGGCCTCT
>JAUVQD010000228.1 GCA_030598355.1 Actinomycetes bacterium | reverse complement strand
GAGCGTGCAATTTTTGTGTGCTAATACCAATCTCAGCGCCCATCATAAATTCTCCGCCATCAGTAAATCTGGTTGAAGCATTTACATAAACAGCGGCGGAATCAATCTGTTCACAAAAAGTCTTAGCGGCATCATAGTCTTTTGTGATTATGGCCTCTGAGTGAAGCGTGCTATATCGGTTTATGTGAGAAATAGCTTCACTTAAGGAATCCACCACTTTAACCGCGATCTTCAAGTCTAGATACTCGGTGCTCCAGTCAGCCTCTGTCGCCGCCTCGACACCCGGCAATTTCTGAGTTGACGGGCAACCGTAGACCGTCACACCGTTCGCTCGCAAGCTTTCAACAAGTCTTGGAAGCAGGCTTTCCTCTAGTTCACGATGGACAAGCAAGGTCTCTGCAGCATTACAAACGCTTGGCCTCTGAACTTTCGCGTTTATTGTAATGTTTTCAGCATCATCAAAATCAGCGTCACTATGCACATAGATATGACAGTTTCCAGCTCCTGCCCAGAGAACCGGGACCTTGGCATTTTCGGTAACATTCTTAATAAGCTGATCTCCGCCTCTTGGAACTAGCAAATCTATATATTTATCAATCCCAATTAAGGCATTTGCTGAATCACGATCGGCTCTCGGCAGTGCCTTAATGGCATTCTCCGGGATGCCTTCTTTTGTCGCTGCGTCCCTGACGATCTTTGTCATTGCTTGATTAGTCTCCTGCGCCAACGACCCGCCTCGCAAAACTATCGCGTTTCCGGATTTAAGCGCGAGCGCCGTCGCGTCAACCGTGACGTTGGGCCTGGCTTCATATATGACACCTATGACCCCTAGGGGCACTCTCACTTGATTGATAAGCAACCCATTGGGGATTTTCCACCCTCTGACGATTTCGCCGACAGGGTCGGCTAAAGCCATAATACCCAAGACAGAATCCGCAATGGCTCTTACACGTGATTCGTCAATCATCAGTCGGTCGAGGAGAGATTCGGATGTACCCTTTTCCCTCGCGTTTTCCATATCCACTTCGTTTGCCGCCAGAATCTCCGCGGTGTTATCAATCAATGCTTGAGCAATTGCTGCCAGTGCCTTATCTTTAATTTGGGTCGATAAAGTGCCCACTACTCTTGAGGCTACCTTAGCCTCTTCCGCAATCTTTTCAATTTCGATCTTTATGTTTTTGTCCATGTAGCTCCTTTTGAAGATGTCAGCTTTGGCTGCATTCTAATTCATGCATCATATCAAAATCATATGATCGCGATGGATTACTTCCTCTGAAAAATCATCTTTTCTTTCCAACGCTATCTGAGATGTGCGCTTGCCGCTGATGCTCATGAGTTCGTCAGCACTATAGTTTGACAGCCCCCTGGCAACGACTTGCCCGTGAGCGCCAATTACCTCGATCGTGTCACCAATCGCAAATCCCCCGTCAACACCTACCACACCAGCAGGCAGGAGGCTCTTGCCATCATTCCTTATTGCTTTTTCGGCACCTTTATCGACCGAAACCCGACCGGCGACGACCCGACTATAGCCTATCCACAATTTTTTATTTGAGACCTTCTTCACTCTCGGTCTAAAATACGTACCCACCTTCTTGCCCTCAACAATCCTGAGCAACGCGTTCCTCTCTCGCCCATCAGCAATGTACGTGCCTATCTTTGCCGCTCCGGCAATCTTTGCGGCGTTCAGCTTGGTCACCATGCCGCCAGATCCGAACTTGCTTCCTATCCCTGCCGCCATCGCCTCAATATCAGATGTAATTTTTTCAACAGTATCGATTTTCTTTGTCTTGGAGAACCTGGGATCAGATGCGTAAAGTCCGCCGATATCACTTAAGATCACCAGAAAATCTACCTCGATCAAAACGGCTACGAGCGCCGCCAACATATCATTGTCTCCGAACTTAATCTCCTCGACCGTGGTTGTGTCGTTCTCGTTAACAATGGGAACGACCCGCATTGCTAGAAGCTGATCAAATGCCTGTTTCGCGTTAAGGTAGAACTCGCGGTGGGCCATATCAAACTGGGTGAGTAATATTTGCGCTACCTGAATCCCTTCAGCCTTGAAGATATCAGTATATCTGTGAATTAACAGCCCTTGTCCAACTGCCGCAGCTGCTTGAAGCTTTGAAATCTCTTTTGGTCGTTCATCAAGGTTAAGCTCTTCAACCCCGGCGGCAATTGCGCCTGATGACACAAGAACGCAATTAATCCCGCCCGACCAAACTGTAGCTACCTGGTTGACGAGTAGCTTCAGGTTCTCCTTGTCCAGTCGCCCGTTTTCGTCTGTTACTGTACTGGAGCCAATTTTGATTAATATTGTTTTGGCGTTTATCTTTGACATTTTTCTAGTTTATCAGACCCTAGCGTTTCCCCGGTAATCCTTTGATATTTACTTATTGAGACGGATCAAATTCAAACGTCGCTTTCGCGATTATCACTTCATCGCCTGCCTGCGCTCCGGCTTTTTCCAAGTGCTCGTCCATACCAAGTTGTTTTAATCGATCTCGCAAATAATCAACGGCTTCTTCGTTCAGAAAATCTGTCATCTTAACTATTCTTTCGATCTTCTTACTCTTCAGCTTCCAGGCCCTGTTTGATATTTTTTCTACTTCAACCTTATCCACCGAATCAGGTTTATATATCTTCACGCTTTGTTCAAGTTTCTCAGAGATATTTTTTCTCTCCTCTTTTACTAAGGTCGAGGTATCATAAAGAAGTTTTTCTACTCCTTCACCGGTCACGCTTGATATCGGAACAAAAAGCTTACCCTCTTCCTCGAAATATCCGGCCACGCGAGCCAAGTTTTTGACTGATTCCGGCAGATCCATTTTCGTACCCACGATAATTGTCGGTCTTCCGATAAGATCCTTACCATAACCAGCCAGTTCTTTTTTCACATTTAAATAGTCCTCTATGGGATCGTCTCTTTCTATCCCTGATAGGTCTATAACATGAAGCAAAACCGCCGTGCGT
>JAUVQD010000047.1 GCA_030598355.1 Actinomycetes bacterium | reverse complement strand
CATCTTGATCGATGCCATGAAAGGCGTGAATGAGTGAGCGATACGGCAACAATAAGGAATCCGGGTTACCTTAAGCTTGAGTTAATGATTCGGGGCGTAAAAATTTCTCGCCAGGCGTTAGGCTGCGCGGAAATCGAGCGCCGGATCAAGCTCTCTAAAGAGACAGGCGCCGCTCTCGAATTAGAAATCGTGTTGCCTGAAAATGTACTCGTTAATATTCCTGTTCTGGAGTGTCTGGCCGAGGATCGGCCCTATACGCTTATTGAAGAGGGTTCCAGATTTTTTATTGTTGGCCGCGACGAGAAGGTTGAAGTTTGGATCCCGTCTCTGCCCAAGTTTTACGATAAAAAAACTACGTCTGGCGTGCCGATGGTCAAGATAGGCCGTGCGTACGCGGGTTATTTAGCAATTTCTCCAACTCCGGTTTGTGAATTCATCAAACAAGACGTCGCTTGTCGTTATTGTGACCTTGAATCAAAAAAGGGGCGAGCCTGGACAGTTGATGAAGTCATCGAGACTGTTGAAGCGGCGCTTTCCGAAGGCGCGGCGGAGTTTGTCTGCTTAAACGTCGGCTATACTGATACCGCCGATGGCGGGATAGCTTTGCTTCAACCCTATATTCGCGCGATCAAAAAAAAGTTTGATGTTCTGGTATGTGTTCAAGCTCAACCTCCAGGTGAAGACAAGTGGATTGACGCAACTTACGCCATGGGAGTAGATTCGATCGCTTACAATATCGAAGTTTACGATACGAAACTCTTTAGCAGGATAGCTCCCGGTAAATTGAGATTATTGGGAAGAGACAGGTATTTTGAGGCGCTCCGTTATGCCGCTAAGATATTTCCGAGCAGCGCGGTTGTGACTAACTTGATTATTGGTCTTGAATCCATCGAATCCACCAATAAAGGCATAAGCAACTTAACGGCAATGGGGGTTATTCCGACTCTTCCCATTTACAGGGTGGGTTTTGACGAAAATATGGATAGCGCAAAATTGCTTAGCGACGTAGCCCCCGTATATATACACTTGCAGCAATCGCTGAAACGCAATAAACTATCGCCAACATGGATCAGTCATTTCAACTTAGCGCTTAACGCTATTGATGGACAATTCTTTGGTGGGGAGGCTCCGTTGCAACAAAAATGGCAGCGCGTCCTTAAGTCGAAGCATGGTGGTCGCATAGCTCATAGTATTTCAAATTTTAGACGACGCTTAAGAGTCCGAAGTGTAGATGATGACTCAACGCCAAGCGGGTTTTAATGTGGTTGTTGACTGATTCCGATCGTGAGAAAGACGACCATGACGTGGTTGTTGATTCCCGACCCCTAGGCCTCGTCTTACTGTCTCGAAGTTATCGGTGGTTCGCGTTTATTGGCTTAGGGCTATTGTTTTGGATCCTTCTGAGCTTGCCGACCCCGTCGGGGCTGACAGTTGACGGTCAGAGAGCGCTGGCAGCTTTTGTTATCTGTCTAATTCTGTGGTTGACGAGGTTGATCCCGTTGGCCGTCACCAGTTTACTCGCCATTACGCTTATCCAACTGCTCGGGGTCATGGAAAGCGGTGAGGCCTTTGCTCTTTTCGGAAATCAGGCCGTCTTCTTTATTCTAGGGGCGTTCATTTTCGCGGCCGCGTTGATGAAAACCGGCTTATCGAGCCGGATAGCGCTTTTTTTCTTAAGCAAATTTGGCGGGAGCCCCAAACAACTTCTATTGGGTGCGCTGATTGTGCCTGCATTTCTCTCTTTTTGGATGCCGGAACACGCTGTTGCCGCCATGCTCTTTCCGATAATCATTGAGATAGTTCGGGCTCTAGGAACAAAACCTCGAACCGGTAACTTCGGACACGCAATCTTTTTATCGCTGGCCTGGGGTGCGGCAATTGGCGGAGTCGGGACATTTCTCGGCGGTGCCCGCAATGCGCTGGCAGTCGGGATTTTGAGGCAAACCACAGGTCAGTTTATTGGTTTTTTTGAGTGGATGGTAGCGGTTGTGCCGATGGTGTTCGCGATGCTGATAATCGCCTATTTTGTGATAAACAGATTTTTTCCAACGGACATCGACAGCGTTGATCAAGCCGTTGAGGTTTTAAAAGAGCGCAATAAGCAAATGGGCAGGCCAAGCATAGAGGAGCGGATGGTCGGCTTCATTATGCTGTTAACCGTGGCAGCCTGGATCTTTTTGGGGAGCGCTGTTGAACTCGCGAGCATCGCCATTGTGGCGGTTGTCTCTCTTTTTGTTTTTCAGTTGGTTAAGTGGAGAGATTTGGAAGAATATGTGAATTGGGGAATCATTCTGATGTACGGCGGGGCAATAGCTCTGGGGTTTGCCTTAGAGGATACCGGTGCCGCCGCCTGGTTGGCACAAGTGCTAATCACTCGGTGGACAACCTCCCCGATAATCATAATCATTGTGCTTGCTTTTATATCGATTCTGCTGACTGAGGGGATGAGTAACGCGGCGGTCGTAGCAATGCTTGTCCCGGTCGGGTTGGGGATCGCGGATACGCACGGCATTGATCCTCGAATAATTGTATTTGCGATAGCCGTTCCCGCTGGTCTCGGATTTGCGATACCAATGGGTAATCCGCCCAACGCGATTGCTTATTCATCGGGTTATATTGATCCCAAGCGCATGCTTAAGGTCGGGTTGCTCCTCGATTTGTGCGCGTGGGTGGTTTTCGTTGCTATGGCAAAATACTACTGGCCGCTCATTAACATAAGGATTTAAGCTGATGATTTTCTTATTCGCGTTATCGACGTCTATACAAGCTCCGGAATCCATCGAGATGGCTTTGGATTTTACTAAAGAAAAAGAGGCGACTTTAAGAGTTCTCTTTGTCCTGGACTCAAGTGTACCCGGGACAATATTTGAGAGATTAACCGACATAGGTTTTATTGGCGAAAAACCATCGCAGGAATTGGAGGACGCGGTCTCGACAGAATACAAGAATCAGGCGCTCCAGCAATTGTCTGAAATTGAGGAATTGGCAAAAACAAAAAGTGTCAACTGCGAGGTAATGCTAGAGCAAGGCGATTTTGTAGAGTGTACTTTGGCGGCCATTGCCAAGTATACTGTCGATACACTGATCATTTCTCGAGCCAAGCAGTCGGCTTTATCGAGGTTGCTGGTAGGCTCGGCTGTTGATAAGCTAGTACGACGGTCTCCTTGTGAGATCAAACTTTTTGAAGCCTGATATTGGACCTGACTAAAAGGGAGAGTCATTGATTCATAAGAACTTTTTAAGCTTGATAGGCAACACACCTATGATTGAGATCAGCCGAATGAATCCGAATTCGGCAGTGAAAATATACGCTAAGCTGGAAGGCCAAAATCCGAGCGGCAGCCTGAAGGACAGAATAGCCCTTTACATGATCGAGGCGGGTGAAAAATCCGGGCAACTCAAGGTCGGCGACACTATCCTCGAAGCCACCAGTGGAAATACAGGTATTTCGCTCGCGATGATAGCAAAATATAAAGGCTATAAACTCAAAGCGGTCATGCCGGAGAATGTCAGCGTTGAGAGACGACAGCTTATGGAGGTTTTCGGGACAGACGTTATACTTTCCGATGGTGACCTGGGAACAAACGGTGCTATAAAATTGGCTAAAGAGATTGGGGCCGATGGCAGCTACTTTATGCCTGATCAGTATAGTAACGAAGCAAATCCACTCGCTCATTATGAAACGACCGCGCTTGAGATACTTGAGGAAACGCCGCGTGTTGATGTTTTTGTGGCCGGCCTTGGCACAGCCGGCACGCTTATGGGAGTGGGAAGGCGACTTTTAGAAGCTAACCCGAATACGCGAATCGTCGCCGTTCAACCGTATCCTCACGGTGGCCTTCAGGGACTCAGAAACCTTTCAGATGGTTTTATTCCCGCTATACTAGATATGAGTATTTTGAGCGACAATGACCTTGTGCAAGACGAGGAAGCTTTTATCGCCTTAAAAAGGTTGGCAGACGAAGAGGCTATTTTAGCCGGCATTTCTTCGGGAGCTGTAATTTTTAAAGCGTTAGAGATAGCCGAGACAATGAAGTCCGGGGTAATCGTAACAGTTTTTCCAGACGGCGCCTGGAAGTATTTGAGTGAGCGCATATGGACGGAGGATCCTGAAGAAGTAAGTAAGCGTTTTAAAGGTCCGCTCTGGTAAAACAAGATGTGGTTTAGGAGATTAGGCAGATGATTGATGTCCAAATAAACGGTGAAAACGAGAAGATCGAAGCGGCGACAACCGTGGCTCAAGTGCTTGAGGCCAAAAATGTGCGTCCAGAGATGGTCGCGGTTGAAATCAACGGCGAATTGGTTCCAAAAGGAAAATATGGTGAGTTGGAATTGGGTACCGGAGACAAAATGGAGTTCTTGCATTACATGGCCGGCGGTCTAAAATAGAGCGCTTCTTCATAAGCCAGGAGTCAGTTAACGTGATTATCGAGCAATCACGGAGAGAGGCGCCGCGTGAGGCTTGTGGAATGATCGGCGGACATAAGCAAACAGCGACTCATATTTATCCGACAAAAAATTCCGATACCAGTGAGATAACTTATAAAATAGATCCCCGTGAAACTTTTGACGTGATTAGGAAGATGCGGTCTGATCAGGTTGATTTTATCGCCGTCTACCATTCACATCCCGCGACTGAGGCTTATCCGTCTCCGACAGATATCAGGGAAGCCGGGGATCTTGATCTGACCTATGTTATTTGTTCGCTCAAGGATAATAACGCGCCTCGGATTCGGGCATTTAAAATCGGCGAAAGTCGTTCTGTTCAGGAGCTGCAAGTGGAAACTGGTAGGGTTTAGGCCGCTAGATTTGCCTCATCGCCTTCTTCGTTGAGCTCCAAGTACACTTGAGAGCTGGTTTTCTCTTTTATTTCTTCAAGCGCTTCCTCGGCAAGTTGCTCTCGTTTGCGGAAGAGGTGGTCTGTTACAAAAAGAAAAACAACAGATCCGAGTGCAGCTCCGAGAATCACAACTTCGTTACTTAAAATCAAAGACATCCTCCGTCATCGCTGATTTTAAATATTCCGCACGGGCCTTCAATTAAACTAAGATATTCGAAAAATTATAAAATAAATTAATATATTACGAATGTCCTTAAAGACCTGGTAATTGGTCGTTTGTTTTGCGTACCGCAGGTGGGCTTATTCGTCAGGGTGGTTCTCTTCCATGTGCTTATCTAGATCATCTACTTCGAGACTGCAAACCGGGCATTGTGCCAATTAGATCACCTCTTCCAAGTTTCGTCCCGATTATACCCGAAAACGGTTAGCAAATTGCTGTGCGTGGAAAACAATTAATTATGAAAGCTGTGGCAGTTAAACCCTTAACTAAGAATAGCGCCAGTTTGCTGGATATGCCAAAACCCGTGATTAATGATTCCGAGGCATTGATCAAAACTTGCGCGGTTGGCATAGACGGCACGGATATTGAGATCAATCAAGGGGCGTATGGAGAGGCCCCTGTCGATGAGGACATTCTAGTCATTGGTCACGAGGCAGTTGGCGAGGTAGAGGAGATTGGCGCGAAAGTGACCGATCTTCACGTGGGCGAGCTGGTAGTTCCAACTGTTAGAAGAGGGGACTCAAGTGATTATCAGGAGCGTGGAATCAAGAAAGCCCATGGTTTTCTCTCCGAGTATTTCAAAGAATCTCCAGCTAACCTTGTTAAATTAATCCCTGAGTTGGGCAACATCGGTCCCTTGATCGAACCAATGAGTATAGCGCAAAAAGCTATTGATCAAGCGCTGAAGATACAACAACGGCTTGAGGGGTGGAGTCCGGAAAATATCCTTGTTTTGGGTGCGGGCGCTCTCGGCCTATTGCTGACGATGGCCCTCAGGTCAAAAGGATATGAAGTCTATACATTTGATATTGCCGATTCAGATAGTCTAAAAGCGAAGACCGTTCAAAATACAGGAGGCAAATACGTTGGCGCTAAAGAGACAACACTAGAAAAGTTCGCAAATGATGCCGGCTTGTCTGATCTGATTTTTGAAGCCACGGGCAATAGTGACATTGCTTTTTCCGCGGTTAACATATTAAGTCAAGATGGGGCTATGTGCTTGCTGGGCGTAGCCGGGCGCGATCACAGCTCCCAGATTTGTCTTGGTTGCTTAAACAATCACATTGTTTTAGGAAATCGCGTGCTCTTCGGGAGCGTCAGCTCAACTCGAACTCATTTTGAGGAGGCCATCGAGACGGCAAAAAAAGTAAATAGTCAATGGCCGGGAGTTTTAAATAGCATTATTACGGACGACATGAGTCTCACAGAGTACGGAAAAGCTTTCCAGAAAAAACAGGCTTATCAAATCAAGGGTGTCATTCATATGGACGGGGAAACCTAGTCGTTATCGGCATTCTTCTTTCGAGTCGCATTGTTAAAATCATGTATCGCGTCGATCAGCGCCGTGTGGACAAACAGCTGCGGGTAGTTTCCTAGAAAATCGCCGGTTCTCGGGTCGAGTTCCTCAGCAAAAAGCCCCACGTGATTGGCACTGTCTATCAGAGCCTGAATATACTCTTCAGCAAAATCAAGCTTGCCCAATTTTATAAAATGGATGGCCAACCAAATGCTGGCGATCGTAAAAGCGCCCTCGCTTTCGCCTATTTCTTCCCCGGCCCACTTAAAACGGCACATCAATCCTTTGGTGCCAAGGTTGTGAATGAGATGGTCGACAGTTGATCTTAAGCGCTCATCCTTCGCGGGTAGAAAATCATAGACGCTCATCAGAAGAAGGCTGGCGTCAATTTCATCAGAGTCAAAAACCTTGGTAAAGCTTTTAATCTCTTCGTTCCAGGCGCGTTCGATAATGGTCTCGCGCATATTCTTGAGGGCAGCTTTCCATTTTTTCACCGGAGCCGGATACTTTGTCTTTTCTTGAATGTCCAGAACAGACTGGAGACCGACGGCACACATCACTTTTGAGTGAGTATAATGCCTGGGTTCTCCGCGCTCTTCCCAAATACCGCTGTCCGGGCGGTGCCAATTGTCTATTACATGATCCGCCAGCGTAATCATGGACTCCCAGAGTTGAGGAGAAAGCTCCCCGACGACTTCAACGTATCGCTTCGCGGTTAGCAGGACTTCACCGAAGACATCTAGCTGTACCTGGTTGCTGGCTTCATTGCCGATTCGCACAGGGTATGAACCGCGATACCCTTCGAGTTCGGGAATAATTTCTTCACCCTTTAACAGCTCGCCGTCGATATCATACATAATTTTAAGGTCCGAGGGATCTTTCCCCGCTTGTTTGGCGAGAAAATTCAAGAAGTCTTTTCCCTCGTCTCCCATGTGTCCAAGGTGAAACATGGCCTCGAGGACCATGGCCGCGTCCCTTAACCACATATAGCGATAATCCCAATTCAACTTCGAACCAATTTTTTCAGGCAGAGAAGTAGTGGGAGCGGCTACAATTAACCCCGTTGGCTTATATGTAAGCGCGCTAACGACCAAAGCTGACCTTGTTATCCACTCACTCCAGGGACCAACGTATGTGCACGCGCTTGCCCATTCTCTCCAGTAATCAACGGCCGTCTCAAGCAGTTTCTCTATTGACGTGATGGAATCTTCAACACCATCTGCGGCGTTTCCCAAGGCAAGAGCTAGTTTGTCTCCGTCTTTAACTAAACGCACGCCGCTGGCGGCACCGTTTTCCGTTAATTTCAGAGGGAAATGACTGAAGAGTTCCAGCGATTCCTGACCGTCGTCGAAGGATATTTTGCCATTTTGCACATTCATAAGGGGTGTCGACCGGCCATAATCGGGCCTCGGCTTAAATTCAACCGCAATTTCCATCTCGCCGGATAAACCTGTAATTATTCTATAAAGCCCCCGCCGATCATCATCAGTCGACAAAAAGTCAGTTATCTCAACGCGTCCGCCGTCGTGCTCAAAGGTTGTAACAAGAACATTCGTGCTGGAGATATATTCTTGTGATGAGAGGTGTTCACCCGTTGGCTTGATGGAAAAATAGCCGCCCACTTTGTCGTCAAGTATCGAACAAAAAATTGCCGGAGAGTCAAATCTTGGCCAACAAAGCCAATCAATGGCTCCATCAATGCCGACTAAAGCCGCTGTATGCGAATTACTGATTAAGCCGTAGTCTCGAATCGGTTTGTAAGCCACAAGCCCTCCTGTCTTCTTAAATCCCGCTAATGAACGTTAGTATCTAAACTAGTTTTTGACCATGGCCGTGACAGCGCGAAAATCGATCTTACCGCTTCCCATGTGTGGCATCGCTTCAATAACGATAAATCGCTTTGGTACAGCTATG
>JAUVQD010000126.1 GCA_030598355.1 Actinomycetes bacterium | reverse complement strand
TGTACAGAAATTGACATCACCATACATGAAGACAATTCCGTCACAGTAAAAGATAATGGGCGCGGAATACCCGTTGATAATGTAAAGAAATATGGAAAACCAGCAGTCGAGATAGTTTTAACACTGCTTCATGCCGGCGGAAAATTTGGTGACAAGGGTTACCATGTGTCTGGAGGATTACACGGGGTAGGCCTGTCCGTCGTAAACGCACTCTCAAAGTGGCTACACGTAGAGGTTCGCAGAGAAGGCTTTGTTTATGAGCAAGACTATGCTTTTGGCAAACCAAAGAATTCTCTGAAAAAAATCGGAGAAAGCGACCATACGGGAACAACCGTAAAGTTTATGGCCGACGATAAAATCTTTGAGAGCGTCGACTATTCTTTTGAAACAATTAGTCAGCACATGCGAGAAACAGCCTTTCTTATGAAAGGTCTAAAGATTTCACTGAAGAGCGAAAAGGTCAGCCCTGCCGAAGAAGCTGTTTTTTGCTACGAGGGAGGAATTCTCGATTTTGTTCGTCACCTCAATGCCAACAAACAAGCGTCTCATCAAAAGATCATTTACCTTGAAGCCAAGAAGGATGACGCTGAGGTTGAAATTGCAATGCAATATAATCTGGGCTACACCGAAGCTATTTTTACATTTGCAAACAACATCAACACCCAAGAAGGCGGCACGCATCTGGTCGGCTTTAAGAACGCCTTAACAAGAACAGTAAACGATTACGCGCGAAACAAGGGACTATTAAAAGAGAAAGACAACAATCTTGGCGGAGAAGACATACGCGAGGGCCTTACAGCAATCGTGAGCGTTAAGTTAAAAGACCCACAGTTTGAGGGACAGACAAAAACGAAATTGGGAAATACAGAAATTCGCGGACTGGTAGAAAATGCGGTTGGCGAAAAACTAAGCGAATTTTTAGACGAAAACCCCGGTGAAGCAAGAGCCATAGTACACAAAGCCGTTGATGCTTCTCTTGCCAGAGCTGCCGCGCGCAAGGCTAGAGAATTAACACGGCGAAAATCAATGCTGGAAAGCTCCTCGCTTCCCGGAAAGCTTGCGGATTGCTCATCTAGAGACCCAAAAACTAGTGAGATATACATCGTAGAGGGTGATTCCGCTGGCGGGTCAGCGAAGCAAGCGCGAGACCGTGGCTATCAAGCCATTCTTCCACTTAAGGGAAAGATTTTAAACGTCGAAAAAGCCAGGATAAACAAGGTGCTGGCAAGCGAAGAAATACAAGCGTTGATTACCGCGCTTGGGACAGGCATAGATGAGGACTTTGATCTAAGCTCTGCCAGGTACCATAAGATAATAATCATGACTGACGCCGATGTTGATGGCGCACACATCCGGACGCTCATTTTGACTTTCTTATATCGGTATATGCAAGAATTATTGCTAGCCGGATACGTTTATATTGCGCAACCACCGCTGTACAAAGTGACTCATAAAAAGGAAGATCTTTACTCCTACAGCGACGGCGAGCTCGAAGAAACGCTAAAAAGAATTGGAAAGAACAACATAAACATACAGCGCTACAAGGGCTTGGGCGAGATGAACCCAATACAACTTTGGGATACGACCATGGATCCTGAACAGCGAACATTGCTCAAAGTCAACCTTGAAGACGCCGTTCTTGCAGATGAAATATTTACGACTTTAATGGGGGACAAAGTCGAACCCCGACGAGATTTCATAATTAAGCATGCCAAAGATGTTAGGTTCCTGGATATCTAACGGTGTCGGTAGTGGAAGATACAGTCGAGAAAAAGTTCAAGATTCTGGAAGCAGAAGCGATAAAAGATCGACGGCGGACAGAGAAAACAGGGGGCATGGTGCTGGCCGCCATCAGCATACTGCTGGCGAGTGTTTTTCTTTGGGTTCTCTCAACAGAATTGGTACGGCTATTTTTAGTTTATTCACTCTTAGTGATTGCGGCCAGCGTGGGCTTGTTCGCCTGGGCAATGTGGTTGATTTTTATGGGTCGCAATGGATCTAAAAAAAGGACGATCTTAAATCGGGACAAGATCAATTAACGGTAGGTTCGGAGGGGGACTAGGCTTTGCTTGAACCATTGATCGGAAAAATCAACATCGTTGATATCGAAGACGAGATGAAGGGCGCATATATTGATTATGCCATGAGCGTAATCGTCGGACGCGCCCTACCCGATGTAGCTGATGGCCTTAAGCCGGTACACCGGCGCATCCTCTATGCTATGTACGACCAAGGCATGCTGCCAAACAAAAGATACGAAAAGTGCGCTGCTACAGTCGGAGAAGTACTTAAAAAATATCATCCGCATGGCGACTCAGCAGTATACGACACTCTTGTTCGTATGGCTCAAGATTTTGCCATGCGTTATCCCCTAATAGACGGCCAGGGAAACTTTGGGTCAGTTGACGGAGACAGAGCTGCAGCCTATAGGTACACAGAAGCTAGACTTTCTCATATTGCGATGGAGTTGTTGCGCGATATTCAAAAAAATACCGTCGATTTTTCGCCCAATTTTTCTGAAACGACGGAAGAACCAGTAGTTCTGCCAGCGAGATACCCTAATCTTCTCGTAAATGGTTCATCCGGGATTGCCGTAGGTATGGCCACAAACATTCCGCCACACAACCTAACCGAGGTTATAGACGGGGTCATCCATACGATCGACAACCCTGATACAGACATAGAAGCCGTGATGGAAATTGTCAAAGGGCCAGATTTTCCGACCGCGGGGGCCATTATGGGCAAGACCGGCATAAAAGAGGCGTACACAACCGGCCGCGGCTCTCTTAGAATACGGGGCAAAGCCACCATAGAGCAGACCAAACAAGGTAGAAATCGAATCATCATTTCCGAGTTGCCATACCAGGTTATTAAAGCTCGACTCACTGAGAAAATCGCGGAGCTCGTTAGAGAAAAGAAGCTAACAACGATTTCAGATCTGCGAGACGAGTCTGATCGTCGCGGCATGAGGCTGATTGTCGAGCTTAAACGAGACGCAACGCCCCAAATAGTTTTGAATCAACTATACAAGCACACTCAGCTAGAAACGGGCTTCGGCGTAATCATGCTTGCACTGGTAGATGGCGTGCCTAGGCGGCTGACGCTCCTTGAAGTCATCAAGCACTACATTAATCACCAGAAAAAGGTTATAACCAGGCGCACACAATATGAGCTTGATCAAGCCGAAACCAGAGCCCACGTATTAGAGGGTCTAGTCATCGCCCTCAACAATCTTGACGCGGTGATCAAAACAATCAGACAATCTCAAACGCCTGATGAAGCCCGCGGTAAATTGATGAGTGGGTTTTCGCTGACAGAAGCCCAAGCCCAAGCCATCTTGGAGATGCGGCTACAACGCTTAACCGGCCTTGAAAGAGAGAAAGTTGAAAAAGAATACGCTGAATTGATCAAGGTCATAGCAAAACTTAAAGAGATTCTCGCAAACGAAACCCGAGTTTTGACGATTATCAAGGACGAGCTATTAGAGGTGAAGAGAAAACACGGGGACGAGAGAAGAACCGAGTTATGCGCGGCGCCTTCCGAAATTGACCTCGAGGATCTAATTGATGAAGAAGATATGGTCATCACGATTACTCAATCAGGATATATAAAACGACTTCCGGTAACAACATATCGCGGACAAAGAAGGGGCGGACGCGGTGTTGTGGGGCTGAATCTAAAAGAGGGCGACTTTGTTGAGCACCTATTTATTGCATCCACTCACAACTATCTCTTAATATTCAGCAACAAGGGCAAGGTTTATCGATTAAAAGTGCACGAACTACCAGTAGGAAGTCGTCAATCTAAGGGTCAGT
Organism: Actinomycetes bacterium; assembly: GCA_030598355.1. Taxonomy (GTDB): domain Bacteria; phylum Actinomycetota; class Aquicultoria; order CAJVYJ01; family JAUVQD01; genus JAUVQD01. The sequence goes on along the minus strand of JAUVQD010000126.1, from coordinate 1,160 downwards.
CGATTGTAAACTTGCTGCCGTTTACACCGGAAGAACGGATTGCGGCCGTCATTTCAACAAGAAATTACGACGAAGGAAAATATTTAGTGATGGGCACCAAAAATGGATCAGTTAAGAAAACATTGCTTACATCATATAACAGCTCTAGGCGCGACGGATTACTGGCTATCGGCATGAGGCCGAAAGACGAGCTCATCGGTGTCAAGCTAACAAATGGTGAAGAAGACATAATGTTGGTGGCAACAACTGGCCAAGCTATCCGCTTTAGCGAAAAAGACGTCCGGCCAATGGGGCGTACCGCGATGGGCGTCAAAGGCATGAACCTAAAAGCAGGCGGCGAAATTCTCGGCATGGAGATAGCACAAGACGACGCCGGCTTATTCGTATTGACGGATAAAGGCTATGGAAAACGGACGATGATGAAAAGATACCCCAGGCACAGAAGAGGCGGCAAAGGGGTTCAGACCATCAGGATGGTTTCAGCGAAGGGCCGACTCGCGGGCGTGAGGATGGTCCTAATTGACCATGAGCTAATGATCATATCAAGTGAAGGCGTCATAATTAGAGTTCCTGTTAAGAGCATCCCCTCCACCGGAAGAAGCACCCAAGGTGTTAGAGTAATGAAGCTGAAGAAAACCGATATGGTCAGGGCGATAGCAAGAGTTGTATCGACCGAAGCGGTAGTGGAGACCGAGGACAGCAAAAAGCCTTAGCGTGTCGTAAAAGGTCCTAAATTAGCACGTTCTCAAAAACGCGTCTTTTCGGGAGAAGCAATGGGGCAAAAAAAAACAACGCTACCCGGCCTAAGCCTAGTTGAGCCATTTGTCTATGAAATTCCCCAGAACTACCGACCAGGAATGAACGTACCAGGAAGAATCTTCGCGGACGAAGACTTAATCACAGCAGCTTTTAACGATAAAGCCATCGAACAAGTTGCCAATGTGGCTTGCTTGCCCGGTATCGTCGAGGCGTCTTTCGCTATGCCGGACATACACCTAGGATACGGATTTCCCATTGGCGGGGTTGCGGCCACGCGTGCAGAAGACGGCGTTGTGTCACCCGGGGGCGTTGGTTTTGATATCTCCTGCGGTGTTCGGCTTATGCGAACAAACATCCCCTCGGCTGACGCTAAGGAGCAAATGGGGTCCTTAGTTAACGAG